>DAOWHR010000298.1 GCA_030641315.1 Anaerohalosphaeraceae bacterium
CCTTAATATCCTTATCCTGCGTGAGCCTTGCCAGCAGTTCGCCGTCACCCGAGCCGACATCGAGTACCCTGCTGTTCGGTTCGATCATCGACTCGATCAGTTCATAGTCGACTCTGAGACGTTTGGCTTGATCAAACGCTTCATGCGGCGACTTATTCGAAGATGCCCGGGGCTGCTTGATCGGATTGTATGTCGAATCAAGAAAGCCTTCGATAAGGTCACCGATCGTAACCGGTTCGAGCAGAAAAGCATCGTGGCCATAAGGCGATTCTATGTTACAGTAACTTACGTCCTTTCCTTCGGCGGCAAGGGCGTGGACAATGTCTTCGGACTGTGCCTTTGTAAACAGCCAGTCGCTTGAAAAACTCATAACGAGAAAACGGCACGAAGTTTTTTTCAGACACTCCCTGAGAGAACCGTATTCCTGAGCGAGATCGAAATAGTCCATCGCTTTTGAAATATACAGATAGCTGTTTGCATCGAATCTTTCCACGAACCGCTGGCCCTGATAGTCGAGATATGTTTCTACAGAGAATTCCGACTTGAAATCGTAGTTATATTTGTCGGAACTTCTAAGGTCTCTTCCGAATTTTTGCCTCATGCTCTCTTCGGACAGATATGTTATATGTCCGATCATTCTGGCAATGGCCAATCCGTGATCAGGCCCCTGTCCGTTATGATATTGCCCGCCGTTGAAATTCGGATCGGCGATTATCGAGTTTCTTCCCACCGCGTCGAACGCGATCGACTGCGCTCCGAGCCTTGTTGTGGAAGCTGCGACTACTGCGGCGTTAACCATATCAGGATAAGCTATCGACCATTGCAGTGCCTGCATCCCTCCCATCGAACCGCCAACCACAGCGAGCATCTTATCTATTCCAAGCTTGTCCAGCAGACGTTTCTGCACCTCAACCATATCTGCGATAGTTATGATAGGGAACTCGATCCCGTACGGTTTGTTCGTTGCCGGATCAATCGAAGAAGGGCCTGTTGTCCCGCGACATCCGCCGATCGTATTTGAACAGATAACATAATATTTGTTCGTATCGATCGCTTTGCCGGGACCTATCATGGTGTCCCACCAACCGGGCTTTTTGTCATCTTCAAAATGTAAACCTGCAACGTGAGCATCGCCGCTAAGAGCGTGACAGACCATGACCACGTTGTCCTTTGCGGCGCTCAAGGTTCCGTATGTCTCATATGTAACATCGATCGGCGCAAGCTTCCTGCCGCATTGAAGTTCGAGCGGAGAATCTTCGCTTACCACCCTTATGCAGTGCGGCTCAACGATGCCGACCGAATTTGTTAAATGATCTTCCATAACGCTGTATTATAGTGTTTTACTCTAATTAATCAACACTGACATTATATCACAAGGGCATGAGCTATTTCCCCGGTGGCAAATACTTATTTTTTTATCAGTTGTTCAACCCCATCTATGAACATTTGCACGGCAACTGTGGTAAGAAGCATACCCATTAATTTCTCAATTGCCGTCAAACCTTTTGACCCCACAAACTTGCTTATCCTGTCCGAAGACAGCAATACTGCGCTCGAAGCCAACCATGCGCAGAATATGCTCCCAAGCCATAAATACCATTTTCCCGGTTCACGAGCCATCAGGAGTATGACCATTGTCATTGCCGAAGGCCCGGCAATGAGCGGAACCGCAAGCGGAAAGATGAACGGCTCTCCCTGAGCAGTGTTTCCAAATATCTTGTTCGAACTTGAAAAGATCATCTTGATCGAGATCATAAAAATTATTATCCCGCCAGCGATCCCAAGGGAGGCCGGTGATACCTGGAGCATAGCAAGTATGGCTTTCCCGGAAAAAAGGAAAACTACCAGTATTCCAAGCGCTATCAGCAGTTCTCGTATGATAACCGGCCGGTGCCGATCCTCAGGCAAGTCCTTGAGGCACAGGACGAACATCGGAATATTGCCGACGGGGTCCATTACCAGAAATAACAACATCATTGCCGATATAAAAGACATGACCATTTCCCCGGCTTAAAGTCAGTACCGCATATTAATCAGAGGCATACCTTAAGCCTATGAATCCCAGTCTACCATTTCCGCTTCACGTTTTTCGGGCGTTGGATTATTAACCCGTCTGCCTCTTGGTCTTTTGTTCGTTGGTTTTGCCTCATTGACCTTTAACGTTTTACCGCCGAATTCTCTGCCGTTAAGACCTTCGATAGCGGCCAGAGCCTCTTGCTTAACAGGCATCTCGACAAAACCATATCCTTTTGATCTGCCCGTCGGCTTATCGACCACGATTCTCACCGATGCGACTGTACCGAAGGCCTCGAAGGCGGCCCTGATCTCGCTTTCACCCGCTTCGTACGGAAGGGAGCCTGCGTAAATAGAGGTTGAACCTTCAGCTTTAGCCGTTGCGGGCTTTGCGGCGGGCGTTCCTTTTGCTGTTGTTTTAGCAGGTGCTGCCTTTTTGGCAACTGCCGGTTTTGCCGACTTTGCCAATACTGTTGATTGTTTTGCCGTTGGCTGATCACGCAAAACACCAAGAATAAGCGAAGCGCCTGCAAATGTGCCAAAACCAATCGCTATAAGTCCCACTTCCAGTCCACCTGGATCACCATTGACTATCAAAATAATGCCGCCCAGAACACAACAGACAAACGCAATAATACCTGAAATAATACCGAAATTCTTCAAACCACTGCCCATCAAAAAATAACACCTTAAACTATATTTCCCGAACCCATATTAGGGCTCACAATAGAACACAATACCATCTTCAAAGACGACTTCGGTGTGTTCAGCCCGAAGCCTGCGAAAGCTAAGCATTATAAGGGACAATTGTCAAATTGCAAGGCTTCTGATAAAATAGATAAAGATCGCTGTTTAAAGCACTTAAAGCGTCATTTTGAGGCTGGATTGTAGATGCTGCCGCCCCTGCTGGCGTAATCATCCAGGACCTTCACAGCTTTTTGGCGTTGAATATCGGCAATCACTTCGATTCCCATATCGCCAAAACGCCACTGCCAGTCGTCAGGTTTTATGCCTTCGTCAAACCCGATCCGGCGAACATCTTCG
>DAOWHR010000127.1 GCA_030641315.1 Anaerohalosphaeraceae bacterium
ACAGAATTTGAAGAAAGAAAAAATATTTCACTATTCGTCGCTGCCTTTTTTCTTGCTGGTGCTCTCGGCACACTTGGTGCTAGTATCTTAACACCATTATTAGCAACAAGCATACGCTTCGACCGCAATGCAGGAACCATTAAAATATCTCGTGGTCGTAATTCATCAGCAACGTCTATTGATCTCGATAATGTCGTTGGGATCCAACTGCTCGACATGGGTAAGATTAGCGTCGCACGAGAACGTCTAAAGGTCTACCAACTAAACGTCATCATTCAGGCTGACCCCATCGAAAGATTCCACCTCCTCGAATGCGGCCAACAACGCAAAATGCAAACACTGGCAAAAGCATCAGCAGACTTCCTCAACATACCCCTATTCGAGCAGGATTGCCCCACCAAACAGCAGCCCGAAGCGCGATCGCAGGGACAATAATTTCAGGATACTAACCAAATGACAACGGACAATACCCAAACTAATTCTAAACAAATACTTGGCATTTGTTTGCCTGCGGCAACATCGTTTTCTCTCGCTGTTATTGGCTGGATCGTATTGGTATTTTTCTATTTGGCTTCCCCGTTATCCTCGCCGTTTCCAAAACTTAGAGCAATACTGATAATTATCTGCTGGTGCGTCTCTGCCCTCATTGCAGGCATCTCCTTTTTCAAAAAAACCAACCGATCCCCGTTAAGCCGGCTCCTGTTAATAACATCAATAACGATCTCACTCGGCTCGCTGCTCGTCTGCGCAGGCCCTATTATTGGCCACTTAAAACGTGTTCAATACCACGAACAAATCATTTTAAACAGCATCCGCCAATCAATAAGCTCCGCTGACAAATGCATCATCACAGAAAACTTGTTAATGCAAACCAAACCCTCTCGCAACCAATATACCGCCCCCGTTTCAATCGCCGAAGAAATACTTGCCATCGCATCACTGCACATAGAAAAAATCACTCCAGATACTGCTCTCAGCTTAGCGCACAGGTATGACCTGACATTATCAGAAAACGGCAAAGATATTTATACGATTCAATTTGATCGCATGACAGACACAAAATTTGAACACAATATAATAAGCTACTTCGGTACAGCATCTTCGGAGAAAGGAGTAATTAAACTAACCAACGAGGGCGGCCAACAAGTTGAAAAACTGCTCCAGGAAGCAATGCAAAAAAAGCAAACCGTTGACTAAAAGATCATCAAGCTACGAATTTGAACCAACAAAAGGAGTGCTCGTATGGGTCTCGAATATCTTGATCTTATCTGTATAGTTGAAAAGACTCTCGAAATCAAAATTGCTAAGGAAGAAACTGCCAACTTAACTACCGTGGGCCAGTTTCACGAATATCTTCTGAGTAAAATAGGCAACGAACAAATCTCCACAACAAACCGATTACAAATGGGTCGCACAAACAGCGACAATGTATGGAACTTTATAGTCAAAACAATCTCAAATCGTTACTTAATCCCCGCCGAGGATATCCACCCAAACTCACGCTTCATCGAGGACCTCAACTTTGGTTGACTTTCCTTGCAAAAAGGAAGATAGAGACACTAATACAGTAACTGGTCTTAATCTTCTTTCAACACATCCATTCACATGCAGCCCACCAGATAATACGTATACACTTACTATTTAATAACTCAGGTTCAGCCCTGTAAAGCCTTGATTTAACCTCCCATACAGAAACACAGAGCCTTTTTTACAGCCGAACATCTTCATTAACCGATAAAATTAAATGCGCCAGTATTGAAAATATGGTTTGCCGGCGTTATCTTGAAACTATCAATCGAATTTTAAAATGGAGTTTTATAGGACGTGAAGGGTGCGAATCTGTATAAAGTAGCAGTCGAAGGTGTTCTTCTGGCTGTATGTGTGTTGCTGTTTTTCAGTTGCTTAAGCTTCGATGTAGCCGATGCGCCGAGTCAGTATGTATGGCCTCACAACGTCCCGACCGCCAACTGGTGCGGGGTGATAGGCGCGCTCTTTGCGTACTATCTGATGTATTATGTTGGCCCGGGCATATTTATATTCCTTGGAGCGTCGGCGACGATGCTCGTTTTGAATCTGTCGGGCGTCAAACTCTCCCAGATCGCACTGAGGCTCATCGGCATGGTACTGATGGTTGTTGCGCTTTCAACATGCGTCTATGCGCTCAAACCCTATGCCGACAGCGGTTTTGCAATAGGCAACGGCGGCATTCTCGGGATCGCGACCGGCACATATCTCGTAAAACACATCGCGGTCCTCGGCACATCGATCGTGC
>DAOWHR010000080.1 GCA_030641315.1 Anaerohalosphaeraceae bacterium
ATCCGACTCGCCCGCAATAGCCTTGGAACCCAGCATCTTGCGGCACCCGTGAGAGTGTATAAGCATATCACCACTCGGAAGACGGCCGCCGGTCTTCTTGAACTTTTTGGGGTTCTTAAGGAACTCGATCGTCTCTGCGACCTCTTCCTTTGCCTCTTCGATCACAGCCACATCGTCAAACGTCAGCTTTTGCTCCTTGCCCCTCAGCTTGTGCTTGCTCCGACCGAAGCTCATCAGCATACCGCCCCCGCCGGACTTCATATTACGCATGAATATGAAATAGATCACACCGATCAGCAGAATAAGAGGGAAAAGGTTCCAGAACAACGGCCCCCAGATATCCTGATCGGGACCCTTAACTTCAACACCTTTCGACCGCATCAAATCTGAAAAATCAGGATCCTCCATCGCGAACACATTATTAACCGAGAACGCCTCGCTAAGATCTTTGTTAGCAGCCAAAGCCTGTTCGGTAAACTTACCCGTATGCTTGGCGTGCCCCTGCACAACTTCCTTGACATGCCCCTGCTCGAGATGCACCATAAACTCGCTGTAGCTAAGCTTTTCGGTCCCCGGACTCCTAGTTATCATCGTAAGCGTTATAACAATAATAATACCGATGATCAGCCAGTTAAAAGGCCCGCGGTTATACTTCGAAAGTGTCTTGTTCCCAGGCCCAGCCGGACCCTTGGGAGCGTTTGATTTTGGTAAATTATCCATTATCTCTCTATGTAATTCAATAAATTTGGTTCTTATCCAACCACCCATCAGGGGCCCGACCGTAAAAAAGGGCGTAATACGCAGCCAGCAGAAACCATAAGTCAATTAATAACAACACATTAAGTAATAACTGTCACAGAACCGTAACAGAAAAACGGAACACTGAACTATTAATACTAAATTAAGACAACAATGTTCGATAAAACATCAACCAAGCCATTTTACACACCAAACACAATTTTGACAAAGCATTTTAAAACTATTTTAAAACCAACAAAATCAACCATCAGAGGCCCGGCCGTAAGGGAGGGCGAAAGTTCTGGCAACACCTGAAGAATTCCCATAATTGCTATCGGGCTTTGAATTAATAAAAATTTGAGATTGTACGAATTTTTTCGTTGACTTTACGAAACAGTTCGTATAGTTTGACATCGAGCATAGTCAATCAATATTTGAAAGGGATTGAAATATGGCAAGGCAAAAAGTATCAGGACCGACCGACAAGGAACTGGACATTCTGGCAATTCTCTGGAATAACGGACCAAGCACCGTTCGCCAGGTAAACGAAGAAATGAACAAGCAGCAAAGAACCGGCTACACAACGACCCTCAAACTCATGCAGATAATGACGGAAAAAGGGCTGGTTCTTCGCGATGATTTAAAATTTCAGCACATATACACCCCCGCCGTCAGCGAAGAGATAACACAAAACCAGGTTGTCAGCAACTTGCTCGACAAGGTCTTTGCCGGCTCTGCCGAAAAGCTCGTGATGCGGGCCTTATCTGCAAAAAATATCTCACCAACAGAACTGGCCCACATAAGAAAGATGCTCGACCAGATGGAGGGCAAATAATATGGAATCCTTACAATATATTCTTCAGTCACCAATAATTCAAAAACTCGGTTGGACACTCGTACATTTCGTATGGCAGGCAGCAGCAATCGCAGCGATACTCGCCATAGTCCTTAAAATCTTACAAAAACACTCCTCGAATTTGCGATACACGATCGCCTGCCTCGCCCTAGTTCTCGTAGTTCCAATCCAGGTTATTACCCTGAGAAACATTGAAGTAGCCGTTCCCGCTTTCGATCCTGTAAAGCTGGCCTCTCATGATTTACCGCAGTCCCCTGCTCTGGTTGTCACAGAGATGCTGCCGTTAGGATCATCACCCCTGCCGCCTCAAAATGTCGTCATGCCCACGGTCCCTTTGAAAGATAGACTCATCGGCGCCGTCGAACCTGCTTTACCTTATGTAGTTGTTATATGGCTTGTAGGCGTATTCTCCCTCAGTCTATGGCATCTGGGCGGCTGGACGCAATTGCAGAAACTCCGCAGGCAAATGGTCAAAGATGTCACCCCAACAATAAGATCGAAATCGCAACACCTTGCAGGCCTAATGGGTATCCGAAAAGCCATCAGCCTTATGGAATCGGCCCTGGTCCAGGTACCAACCGTGATCGGGCATTTCAAGCCCATCATCCTTCTGCCCGCAACCGCATTAACCGGACTAAGCTCCGAACAGATCGAAGCAATTCTGGCCCACGAACTGGCCCACATAAAAAGAAACGATTATTTCTTCAATATACTCCTGACAGTTGTTGAGATATTAGGCTTCTACCACCCCGCTGTTTGGTGGATTTCCCACAAGATAAGGGTAGAAAGAGAAAACTGCTGCGATGATCTCGCCATCGATATGGTCCAAAATAGAAAAGAATATGCCAGCGCACTATTCACAATGGAACAAATACGCGCAAAACAACCCAACCTGGCCCTATCAGCAAATGGCGGACACCTTTTTGAACGGATACGCCGATTGCTCGCGAAAGACTCCAGCCATGCACGATTCAACGGATGGGCTGTTGCGTCAGCAATAGTGCTCGTGATGATAGCACTAGCGATCCCCGTCGCCTTCGCGATAAGCGGTGAAGATGCTGCATCGTTTGACAGTGATAACGATGCAAATATTACCGCTGCCGAACTGGTCCGACACGTAAGGGCCAGCGAAAACTGGATACACAACGTTGACACCCTATACCTGCGCATCAACAGAACATTCTCTGCACTGACAGGCGACGCTCTCGCACAGGCACAGAAACGCTATGAGACTGAGATGAAACAAAGACGTGCAGGTATGATACCCAGCCCTCCCAGTACTACAGACACCTCGGACATGGTTGAAATAGCTCTCGGAGATAACAGGCTACGATACCTTACCAAAAGAGACACCTCGACCCAGATTAAAATATGGGATGGCAAACAGGTTTCTACATATGGAGAATATGCTGACTTTGACCAGAAACATTATGCCCTGCGTGATGAACTTCAGGAATCGTTTCAGCACTTGATGCAGGATATGAATTGGCTTCGTTGCCAGCCCCATGTATTCTGGTGGAAAAATAGAACGCTCCCGATGGACTATTATGGAAGCCCTGATGAGTTTGAAATTATCGGAGAAGAGAACTACAGGGGAACCGATTGTTATGTGCTCGAATATCTGCCGGAAGGAGATGCTCAAAAGGCAGGTCTAAGCTGGAAATGGTATGTAGGCAAAAAGGACCGCCTGCTAAGAGCGATAACCAGCTTTAGAAACGGCAAACCTGCAATACAACACTGGACGCTGAATTATAAACAGGTCGCCCCAGGTTGCGTAATGCCCATGACACAGGGACATCATTTCTACAAATGGAACGAGGATGGCACCTCTTATTACATCGCTGGGCCGATTAACCTGAAATTGACAGAAGTTCGTGTTAATCAAAAGCTCGATGACTCGCTCTTCGAAATGGAATTCACCGATGGCATTACTGTCCAGGACGACCGTCAGGGAGTATTTATTAGCTATCCATATGACTCCAAAGTCGCCAATATGTCAATGCCACAACGCGCCCGGGCAGCTTCGAAATTAAGGCTGAAAAATATAGGAAAGGGACTCTATGATTACGCTCTGGACTATGACGACAATTACCCGCCGACTCTCGATTGGCTCGCTGAAAGGAATTACATAGAAACATGGCATATCATCGGTAAAGGCCCAAAGCCGAAAAGGTTTGCAGGCCCCGATTACATCTATATCACCGGACTGTCAGGCTGGTCTTCGCCAAATAATATTATCGTTTATGAAAACACCGAATATCTGCGTCGCAATACTGATAAAGTAAATATTATCTCCTGCGATGGACATATCGAATCTGTTACACCCGACGAACTGATTAGACAATTACAAGCGACATATAAAAGACTTGGCAAAGATGTCTCAAAGATAGACAAACTCCGCTGGGCCGACACGGTTAATGATCCGGACCCGAAACAACCCTTGCAGCAGTCCGGAGCAAATACAGCGATCTTACTACCGGATATCCGAAAAGTTCTGAACCTGTCCACCGGCAGAATCATCGATGTTCCCTTTAGTAATAAAATGCCTGACGAATGGCTAAAGTATGTCCAGCAAAACGTCAACTGCGGTATTATCTTTGACCATGATGGCGAACTCTCACATCTCGGCTTCATCAACATCTCCAGCGTAAGCAGACCCACCACGAAAAAGAACGGCATCGAAATGATGTCTTTCGTCTCAAAAAACCTCCCCCAGCAAATCACCGTCACAGCAAAAGACAACAAGCAATACACCGTCAAAATCCTAAACGCCAAAAACCAAGGCTGCACTCTGCAATACAAGCAAATCGCAGATGCTAAGGACCAGGCCGCAGATACAAGTGGTGATACCTCAAAGAGTAAGTCGATTGAGCATGTAAACATGCTGCGGTCTGCAACAAATATGAAATATATCGGTAGGGCCTTACATGTGTATGCTTTTGATTATGACGATAAGTTTCCACCGGCGTTGAATGAGTTGGTTCCCACAACAGACATTCACCCGAAAACATTTAAATCCCCGCGACAACCGCATGGATTTGATGGCCCAGGTTATATCTACATCTCTGGACAGACAGCCAATGATTCGCCCAACAATGTCATTGTTTATGAGAATACGAAATGCCTGCCCAAAGCCACCGGAAAGGTAAATGTTCTGTTTCGTGATGGTCATATTCAGGCTGTCAAACCCGATGAACTTATCGAGTTTTTACGTGAGACATATAAAAACCTTGGCAAAAATGTCTCGGATATAGAAAAACTTATCTGGGCAGACACGGTCGATGCACGTTTCGGCGGCACTGGCGGCTTTGGCGGCATGGCCCGCCCAGACGATGACATGAATATGGGTATTAAGTTCGCAAATTCAAAGCCAAACCAGATAGTTGCGGCTGAGAATCTTTATAGTTTTAGTGATGCAATGCAAACGGCAGAAATAGTTGGACAAATGCTCAATGGGGCCTGGAAGAGTATGGCTGAGCTGAAAATTTCTTATAAAAAAAAAGATTGGGGAGCTGTTGAAGAGAATTCGATTCAAGTTCGTGATGTTTTTAGGAGGCTCGTTGCTGCGATTGAGGTAAACGAGCAAGCAGCAGTGCCTCTCAAATATATAGATGGGATTGAGTTTACAAAAGAACAAGGAGAACTTGTAGAGCTATTCAATATCAAGATGCTGCTTAGTAATATTGAGGAAGGTGAAAAAGGCCTTATATATGACATAGCAGATTACAGCGATGAACTGCATGATGCTGTTCGTGACAAAGAAATGAATGTTGTGCCGGAGTATTATAACAGATTGGTTCAGCAGTGGGGCCATTTCAGAGATATAAAAATGATCAAAGAGTTAATTTCCAAAACCGCGGTGCAGGTCGAAGTTGAAAAGCAGGATACTGCGCCAGTTCCAAATATCGATCTGATCTCACAAACAGAAAAACAAGCCGAACTCAATGAACGCCCCCAGGTCATGATCCATGCCAGGATTGGGCTGATAGATAAAAATCTCCTCGAAGAACTTGGCTTTACAACTAAAGAAGAAACGAAGGCAGCACTCGAAAACAATAAACAAAACAAACTGCTGCCTTTTTGCAATAGCATACTCGATGAAAACCAGGCTGAAACTCTCATCAAGGCACTCAAATTTGGTACAAATTCCAAACTTATATCTTCACCGACTGTCCTCACAGATAACCGCGAACAGGCGGTTATCGAAGTGATAAATGAGAGAAACTACATCGCCGACTACTCCGAACCTGCCAATCTGGAACAAGCACCCAAACCGATAGTTGATACTCTAAAAACCGGGGTAATAATGAGTGCAACGCCAATGATCACCAGTGATAATAAACATGTAGTTCTGAGGGTCAATTTGGAATACTCCAATGTTACAAATTCGACTTTTCAAAACTATCAACAGGCAAAATACAAAGACAGATACACCTATGAGCTTCCCACCACAGAAACAATTGATTTAAGAACACGAGTTACAGTGCCGGACCAATCAACAATAATACTGGGCGGCGTTCCTGCAAACTACACCAATCCCGACGATGAACGGCAATTACTCATAATTCTAATAAAGCCCACGATCATAATGCCTGACCAACAGGATATCTAAAAGCTCCGCCCATGGTTCTCAGGAAGGATGAACAGGTCGTTAGCTGGCACTACCACTTTGTCTGCATGTGTTCCACGATCTTCTGTGCTGCTTTGTTTACTGCTGTGCTTGCTCCGTAGTCGAAGTCCTGGTTGAGGAATTCTGAATAACTCGAAAATGCCGCGATGCGTTCGTTGTTAAGGAACATCTTGCCGGTCTTGAGGTCTTTCCACGTCACATCGACATGGACATACACTTCGTTCTCGATATTCCTGCCGGTATCGCGATCAACGGAAAGCTGCCTGCTCTCGATGGCGATGATGTCGCCGCTTAGCACGCTGTCTGCCAGGTTCCTGTCGGTCACGATCTTGTACGGTGTTTGTGCCTCGATACGTTTTGCGACCGCGTCGGTAAGTGTATACTCATGCCCCCTGCGAAAGCTTCTGCTGTCGAACATTTCGACATATACGCTATGTATGTGCTTTGGGTATAGCCATTCGTTCGAGTATCCGCCCGGCCCGCTGACGCATCCGCCTTGCATCAAAACCAGGGCGCCCAGGATAACGGCAAACATTGCCGGCAGAGTGTGTTTTATAAGCTGTGAGGTATTTATTTTCATATATAGCAACCCATCAAATATGTTAATCGCCTGTTATTCTATAATTCAGCCAGTTTGGCAAGTCCGAACCAACTGTCCAAAAAAGAGTTCGTAACATCAAAAGCCTTGCGTCCCATCGGTTTGAGTCTTTCGCTAGCCGTCTCTGGATCGGAGTCCATCCTCACCTCGACCAGTACTGCCGCGTTGCTGTCAGGCCATTTATCCAGCACCACTTGATAGTAAAGGTTCGATGCCTGCTCCTTGCCCGTGATAGCGTAGTACTCAGCCAGTTTGTATTGTTTGTACGCAAGCTGCTGTTCGATCAGTGCAAGCTTGCCGTCAATGTCATACTCCTCGACAAGCTGCGGGTAGCGGAGTTTGAAATTGATATAATAGCTTTTGGCGCTTATCAGCGGCGTTTTTTCATAGTCGTATCCCTGGTATGCCGAGTGCATCGATTGCGCCTGATACAGCAGTGCATTCTGAGCGATCCTGCCGGTGGGCCACTTGACCGATATCTCGGTCCAGACTTCATAAGCTTCAAGGTACAGCTTGCGTTCTGTGTAGCAGTCTGCGATAGCGATCATAGCCTTTTTAGCCATTGGTGTATTGCCGGTGCGGTCGGCGATGTTTCGCATAATTGTTTCGCCTTCATCGTAGGCGCTTAGTTTTATGAAGCCTGCGAACTTTCGTTTTTCGCCGGCAAAGAACGCTGTTGCGATCTGGAAATGCCTTTGCAGTGCCGCATCGTAGAGTTTGCTGTCAGGGTGTTCGGTGAGGAACTTGCTGTATTTTCTTGCGGCCGAGACAAGTTTGCCTATGCTGAATTTAAGTTCGGCTTCGAAGTATTCATCGAGGTCAGCGGTGGCGATCTCCGGAAAGTCGCTTTTTAGCTGCTCTAAAGCTGCTTTTGCTTTCTTTGTTTCGCCCTGGGCGAGCAGTGTTTTTAGCTGGGATACTGCGATGGTGTATTTGTCGGCAGCAGCATCGGTGATCGGCTGCCAGTCCTTGCCGTC
>DAOWHR010000077.1 GCA_030641315.1 Anaerohalosphaeraceae bacterium
ACCTGGTGCTATGCAGTTTGCCGTAACACCCTTTTTACCTACTTCACGTGCGATAGACTTCGTCATTCCGATCAAACCGGCCTTGCTTGCCGCATAGTTTGCCGACCCTGCCTGTCCCATAACCCCGGCAACAGAACTAATATTGATAATTCGCCCGAATTTACCCCTGACCATGCCTCGAAGTACCGTCCTGGTAGCCAGAAACGCTGCTCTAAGATTAACTGATATAACCAGGTCGAAATCCACATCGTCCATCTGCATCATCAATTTATCGCGTGTAATGCCCGCATTGTTCACAAGTATCCCGATATTGCCATGCTCGTTAGCGATTTCATCCAATATCGCGGTCATTTCCTCGGTCTTCGTGATATCGACACAGCAGGTGATAACTTCAAAACCGGCTTCTTTGGTGGACTTTTCCAGCTCGTTGAGCTGTTCTTTTTTAAGATCCAGTACCGCAACCTTATTGCCGCGAGCCAAAAGTTCCATAACGATAGCTTTTCCAATCCCCTGGGCGCCACCTGTTACAACCGCAACTCTCTGTTCAGCCATTATATTACTCCGTATTAAAAATATCTTCCCTGTTTTCCTGTTAACCGACTAATTCCGCTAAAGACTTCGCGTTACTAACGTTATTTACTCTTGTCTTACGATTTACTCTTTTCATCAGTCCTGTTAGTACTCGGCCTGGACCGATTTCATAAAAATTCTCAACGCCTTCGACTAGAAGTTTTTCCATACATTTCTGCCAAAGTAAAGGTTCGACAAGCTGTCTTACAAGTCCGTCCCTGATGCTGTCGGCATCGGTGTAATATTCTGTGTTTATATTGGCGATAACCTTTGTTGCAGGTACCCTGATCTCGCACCCGGTAAGTGCCTGACCGAGAGTCTCTGCCGCTGGCGACATCATTTCAGTATGAAAAGCTCCTGCGACCTTTAGAACGACAGCCTTCATGGCTCCATGCTTTTCCGCAAGCTCTGCGGCGCGTTGGCAGGCACTGACGGTTCCGCTTATAACGATCTGCCCCGGACAGTTAAAGTTAGCGGGCTTTAGCAGTTCGCCCTGACCTGCTTCAAGGCAAAGTTCGTTTACCTTTTCTTCGTCAAGTCCGATCACGCTTACCATCGAACCATTGGATGCGTCAGCGGCGGCCTGCATTGCTTTACCGCGTTTCTGAACCAAAGCTACCCCGTCTTCAAAGCTCATCACTTCAGCTGCGTAAAGAGCTGTATACTCACCGAGACTAAGCCCGACAGTAACATCCGGCGATACGCCCTCAACATTCCTAAGAACCTCAAGTATTGCCGCACTCATCGTAAAAATCGCAGGCTGCGAAACAGTCGTCGAGTTGAGCGTGTCCTCAGGTCCGTTAAAGCAGACATCGCAAAGATCATAACCGACGATCTCGCTTGCTTTATCAAACATCTGTTTGCAAATATCGAATTCTTCGACAAGCTCTTTGCCCATCCCGACAAATTGCGCACCCTGACCTGGAAATAGAAATGCTGTTTTCACTGCTTGGTATCCCTGTAAATTTTCAAAACCGTTAGAACTGTATTACGTTAGCGCCCCATGTTAATCCCGCACCGAACGCCGCAAGCAATACGATATCTCCAGATTTTATTCTGCCTTCCCTGAGACAATCCGCCAAAGCTATCGGTATCGATGCCGCAGACGTATTGCCGTATTTTTCAATATTGATAAATACATTATTTTGCGCGAATTTCAGACGTTTGCCAACAGACTCAATAATCCTGGCATTCATTTGATGTGGTATGAACATATCGATCTGATCTATGGTGAGATCGCATTTATCGAGGCAATCCTTCACGAGTTCGACGATTCTGCGAACAGCAAGCTGATAAATCTCACGCCCCTGGATATTCATATATACTTTTTTAGGATCGTCCAGTTCTTTGCCCACCGGATAGCGTGACCCGTGTGCCTGGCAGTTCAAACTTGTCCAGCCTGCGCCGTCCGATGAACTGCAACTGTACATGATCCCGTTGGCCCCGCCCTGATCCGCTTTTACAACGACAGCACCGGCACCGTCTCCGAACAGAACACAACTGTTCCTGTCTTTGTAATCTGTTATACTGCTGAGATTTTCGGCACCTATTACCAAGGCGGATTTGTATGCGCCGCTCAGTACGAACTGGCTAGCTATTGAAAGGCCATACACAAATCCGCTGCACGCGGCGCTGAGGTCGAATGCCCATGCGTTCTTTGCTCCGATCTCGTAGGCGAGATCGATGGCCGTCGTCCACAGTAAGTACTCGCGCCACTCTTCAGTTGTGCCAAGGACAACGTCGATATCCAGCGGAT
>DAOWHR010000070.1 GCA_030641315.1 Anaerohalosphaeraceae bacterium
AACTTTTCTCCTGTCCTCTCGACAAGTCCCAAAGCAGCGCACGCGATAAGAAGTTTCTCCAGCATATCAGTCTTGGCATCGCAGGCGTCAGCGATCTCCCCGGCACCCATCGTACTGCCAGCAAGCACATCAAACAGTCCGATCCCGTTGGCGACATGCAGCACGCGACCGGCACGATAACCCCAGTTAAGATCATTTAGATATTGCAGATATGAATCTGCCATTTCACGTCTCCAGACAATAAATGGTCAATAATTCCACATGGTCATAATATTCCAATCCAGCTCCAAATGGAACAGAAATCTTAGCCATAAGCAGGCTGAAATGGCTGTTCAATGAGCCGTTAGGTGGTTCTAAGTCTATTTGATGCAACCGCGTCATCAAACACAAATTTGCCCACTTCCTCACGGTAATCGCTGTATATAGAATCTAGAGATTGCTCACTGTTCATTCAACCCAATCACGTTTCTTATAGCCAATTGGCCAGCAATATTCGCAGATCTTCAATGTCTACCAAGTCCGAGCCGTCAATGTCTGCTCGACCAGCAATTGTGCCATTTTGGTTCCAATTAGCACTGAGCAATGCGAAATCAGCCATGTCAATAGTACCATTTTTATCAATATCTGGATCAAAATACGGCACAAACTCAGAAACAGTCAATACCGTATAGCCGTTTAGTTCGGATTCGGCATCAATATAGATTAATTCATAATCGGTATAGGCTTCTTCAATAATTTTCCATGTTTGGCTGAAATCATCCCAATATCTAATCGCGCCTGTGCCGCCTATCAAAGATAAGAAATCGCTTAACGAATCACTGCCATTACCCTTCAACGCCAGCATGCCACCGGTCGCCATATTGATGATACTATCTCCATCGCCATTATAATCAACTATCAATGTTCCAGCAACGCTTACCAATCCGCCATCGATTATATTCAGGATGCCCGAACCATTTTTGCCGATATAATTTTTACTGCCATTATTGACCCATTTCGAGCCAGTACCACTGACGGTAACAGTCCCGGTCGAGCCAGTTTTATAGCCTATATCGCTGCCATATTCACCGATAACCTGTCCACCATTGGTGATATTTAGTTTGCCAGTACCTTCATAACCGACTCGGAAATAATACTTGTTGGTTGTCCATTTTGAGCCAGCACCATCGATGATGACTAAACCCTTGCCCGACAGCGTACTGCCAATAGTGCCTCCAAACTCACCAATAACCTGACCGCCATTGGTGATCGTTAGTGTGCCGTTGCCATATACACCCACTTTTATACCATACTTGTTGGTAAATATTGAACCAGCACCATTGACATTAACTGCACTGATCGAATTGGTACTTGAGCCGAGATTAGCCGTGCTATGATAAACCTGCCCGCCATTGTCAATAGTCATTGTACCGTTGCCGAAAGCCACAGAACCATCGACGTTCCATTTAGAACCAATCCCATCGATGGTAACTGTACCCATCGAGGAATCCTCATTGCTGATTTTGGCACCATTACTAATGACCTCTCCGCCATCTGTTACAGTCAGGGTGCCAGTGCCATAGCGGCCAACATATAAGTATCTATTATACCATTTCGAGCCAATCCCATTGATGATTACTGTGCCAGTTGAGCTGTAATCCCTGCCGATACTCGAATAATCACTGGTAATCTGACTACCAGCATTAACCTCAAGTATAGCGGTTTTGTCTTTACCAATATAGACATCGGTCAAGTAGCCCCATGTCTCAGGATGATTGGGGCCAATCTGGCCAACGTCGCCACTGTATTCAATTGCAGCGATAGCTGTCTGGTTAATACTTAAAATTACTAAACATATAAGAATAGCTTTCAGGTAAACAGCGTCAAGATTGTTTGTATTGCAGTAGCGATCTACTCTTAACTGGTGGAACATAAAATCTCCTTGTTGGCTCATAAATGAGAGTTAAAACTTTCCAGTTTCTTTAACGGTTATTTAGAATCGCCATAGTACCAAAACCAATCAATAAGTGCAATAGTTAATGTGAAATAGGGGATCATTTTTATATTCTAATCGGGGTGATATTTTGCAGTCAAAGCCCAGTATAGGGGGAAATATAAAGCATTTTGTTTTAGAGACACCTTTTATTTATATACGTGCTTACTTAAACTGCTTTGTGGCAAGGACTTACCGTGGAGTCGGTTTTTTGCTGCCATTTAACGGATTTTTCTAGCACTTTACACAAAGAACTGAAATCTTATAATTTTGTCCGAATGCACGCAGATATTTTTTATATACAGAGGTTTAGACATGGCTCATAAAAAAGCAGGAGGTTCCACAAGGAACGGTCGCGACAGTAACCCGCAGTATCGCGGTGTAAAGATTTTCGGTGGACAGGCAGTTAAAGCAGGTTCCATCATCGTTCGCCAGTGCGGAACAAAGTGGCATCCGGGCTTCAACGTTGGTCTGGGCAGAGATTTCACAATCTTCGCTCTGAAAGAAGGTAAGGTCGAGTTTGTGGGCAAAAAGGTGAACGTAGTTCTGGACTAGCCTCATACGGTAGAAAATTGAATATTAAAAAAAGGTAGCTTTTTAGCTGCCTTTTTTTTATGGTAATAGAGAAAATAAAATTACCATTAATTTCGGAGGACAGAAAATGCAGCCGAAACCGCCTTCAGCATCCGCAGTGGATACACGCTACCTCCTCATGCCCCATCAGGCCAATCCGCAGGGAACCGCGTTCGGCGGTGTCATAATGGCATGGATCGATATGGTAGCTTCAATGGCTGCTCAGCGCCACGCATCGACAGAGGTCGTTACCGCCTCAATTGACAGTCTGCACTTTAAGCACCCGATAAACATCGGCGATCACGCCATACTCAAAGCATCAGTCAATTACGTCGGCAAAACATCGATGGAGGTTGGAGTTCAGGTCATACGCGAGGACCCTAAATCCGATGTTAATATGATAACAACTACTGCGCATTTGACATTCGTAGCTCTTGATGCAGACCGAAACCCTACCCCGGTGCCGCCCCTGAAGTTACAAACCGATGACGAAATACGAAGGCACAGCAACGCGAAACTCCGCGTTAACTACCGCAAGGAACTGCTCAAACAAATGAAATAATTCATATATAAATGGGAGATGATAATGATGTCTTTAAGCAGATCAATAATAATCTTTCTGTCAATATTTTTGTTGTTGTCCTGTGCAGTGCATAGCTGTGTACTTGCCGGATCAAGTGAAAGTCTCTTTGCAGCCGCATCAAAAAATGCCGAACAAGCAAACGAAGGTTTCAAAAGGGCGGATAAATTTGTACGCGGATGGCTGGAACTGGCTGATCCCAAAACAGGTTTAATACCTCGAAACACAAAGGACATGTACTGGAACGCCCAGGACTCGGCTGCGGACAATTATCCATTTATGGTGCTCACTTCATCGTTCACCGATACATCCCTGTTTCAAGGCAAAATGAAAGACATGCTCGATACGGAGATCAAACTTACATCGAGGATAGACAACCTGCCCGATACCTTTGATTTTAAAACTCAGAAATTCAGAACGGACAAACCCAACATTAACAGCATCATCTTCGGTTCTTCCGAATACATCAAGGACGGCTTGCTGCCGCTGACAGAATGGCTGGGACAAAGTCCATGGTATGACCGAATGGTCGCGATACTGGATGACATGTGGAAACACGCGCCCGTTGAAACTCCGTTCGGCAGGATTGTCTCAGATAACGTTGAAGTCAACGGAGAAATGCTGCAAACGCTTTCAAGGCTGTACTGGATGACCGGGAGACCCCAGTACCTCGAATACGCTGTCAGGCTGGGTGACTATTACCTGCTCGGTGACCATCATCCTACCAACGATCTAAAGCGTCTAAGGCTTCGCGATCATGGCTGTGAGATCGTCTCAGGCCTGTGTGAATTATACGCTACAGTCAGCTTCGCAAAACCTGACAAGAAAAAGCAATACGAAAAACCCATCCACCAAATGCTGGACCGAATTCTGGAAGTGGGCAGGAAAGACGATGGCATGTTCTACGATGCTGTCAACCCGATAACAGGCGATGTTCTCTCAAAAAGAACAGCAGACACCTGGGGCTACACATACAACGGTTATTATACTGTGTACCTGATCGACAAAACCCAACGATATCTGGACGAAACAAAACGCGTGTTAAAGAATATCTCGAAATATACAAACTACGCATGGGAAGGCGCAAGCTCTGACGGTTATGCGGACTCCATCGAAAGCGCGATCAGCCTTTACAATCGCCTGCCGAGCGATTCTGTTGCCGACTGGATCGATTCGGAAACCAAAGTAATGTGGGCAAAACAAAAACCGACCGGCATCATCGAAGGCTGGCACGGTGACGGCAATTTCGCACGCACAACAATAATGTACTGCCTCTGGAAAACGCAGGGCATCTCAATTCATCCATGGCGACAGGATGTCAGAATTGGAGCGGTACGAAATGCAGATAAGCTTTACATCAGTCTGATCTCGGACAAACCCTGGAACGGCAGGATCAAATTCGATCAACCGCGTCACAATACAATAATGAAACTCCCCATCGATTGGCCCAGAATAAACCACTTCCCCGAATGGTTCACGGTCAAAGAGGGGGCATCTTACACACTTACCAATAACGCAGACTCGTCGGCCCGGACTTACACGTCCAACCAGATGATTGATGGCATAGCTTTCAACGCGGAACCGAATACGAAATACAGATTAACTCTCACTGTGAAATAAAACAAACCGTGAAACGCTCATATCAACCGGCTCTTACCGGGTAGGGATCGACTATCTGCAGCCTGACATCGCAGTTATCTTCGATGAATTTAACCACATCCTGCTGTTCGTCAAAGTCGAGATCGAATACGCTGTTTTGAAACGTCAATAAATAATCGTCAGCGAACACGATCTCAAAATAATAATCGTGCGTGATATTGCCGCTTCCATCCTTTTGCGATACTACCTGCCTCAGTTCCTTAACATCATCATAGGAATAATCCACCGCGCCAAAACCGGCAAATCTGCTCAAGGTTATGCCGTCGTCATGGACCTTGACATAATGATCTAAGCAAAGAGGCACTATCAAAGCACAAACAGAAATGATCATCACCGAAAGGCCAAGGAATATCTTCTTGCCGTGCGGTCCGTTTTTTAGCTTGTCATAAATCTCGTATTCTTTGTACCGCTCGTTGCCGAACAGTTTTTTGAAAATGAGCATGAACGGAAGAACCGCAGTGACTATTCCAAGAAAAAGGCTCGGTATGATCCAGATGGACCATGAAGGCAGAAATACAAATTTGCTGGTTTCTTCGACTGGATGAAGAACATGGTCAAGCCGCCAGAAAATATATGTGTACAGCAACGCGATCGACAGCGAAAAACCTAACAGCGATACCCCTATCAGAACTTCCCATTTGGCATATTTCCCCTTCAGGTAATGCCAGTCAGCACCGATGACGGCCGCGGCCTTTAACGCACGGGCATCAAGTTTGTCAGCAGAACTGTTCTGATTGAAAAGTCCCATCCATTTCGATCTTGTTATCTTAATATTGCCCAGCATTGCCACGATAATGAACATGATAAAATAAAATGCTCCGATATTGCCAAGCATTGATGCGTTGGTGTTTTCAGCGCCGAATTTCCATGCCATAAGAAAATACTGAAGCAGAATTACACCCGACAGCGAATATACAAGGTATTTGGACAGGTTCTCGACCCTGGTTGTTTGACCGACATTGAATTCGGAAACATTTAAAGCATTGCGTATGATAAGGCTGAATTTACTCATACACAATACAAGAATAAGCAGCGAAAATATCCTCAGTTCCGGTGGAACCTTTTCGCATATCAAAATAAAGTCATACAGACCGTGCACAACCATAGCCGCAAAGAAAGAGCCTGCAAAATACAGCAGTTTATTTTTGTTGTCCTTCCTGTACCTGGAATAGAATAGACCGTACATGGCAATAGTTGTCATCGACATGTGCAGCAAAACCGCTGTCAGCGTCCTTCCCGTGATGTCCTGTAATCCCGAACCCTGGAAGTACATCACATTTTCCATGAACGCAAACCCAAGAGCAGGAACCGCCGCGTAGATAACATAGTCGATAGATTCGTTGATCTGCCTGGAGAATTTCAGCATCAGCAAAAATGGTATGATCTTGACCGTCTCTTCGATCAGCCCTATTCCGAAGACGCAATAAAGCAGGTCGTTGACGATCTGGCCGTTGATCTTCAGCCCGACGCCGTAGTCCATCAGGTCATAAAGGAT
This sequence comes from Anaerohalosphaeraceae bacterium, assembly GCA_030641315.1. Taxonomy (GTDB): domain Bacteria; phylum Planctomycetota; class Phycisphaerae; order Sedimentisphaerales; family Anaerohalosphaeraceae; genus DAOWHR01. The sequence goes on from DAOWHR010000070.1 coordinate 6,280, forward strand.
CGTGCACAGCTCAGAACACGCCATCCCGCCCAAAAGCACGATAAGCAGATACCTTAGTCTTTCCGGCTGAAATACATCCAACCTCCTTAAATAGTTAAACCACGCGATAAGTATCAACATCGCCGCAATAATGCCCGTACCGGTTACATAGTTATAATGAAATGAACCGGCCAGATAACTCAATATCCTGCCGCGATTGAGATCGACTATCCTGGCCACTTGAATCGGAACATAACCTCTCGTATTAGGGTCCGTAATAAGCTCGTCAAGTCCGTCAAAGTCACGCTCGTCATACAGCAGCTTTGCAAGGTTGTAACTCGCACCGGCCTTGTTGCTGCCGTTCGTTTCGATCTCTTTATAAAAACATTCCTTTGCCTTATCGATCTTACCGAGCTTGTTATATACAAAACCCAGCGAATTGTTAAGAAACTCAAGTTCTTTATTCTTAACGTTCATGTAATATTTTAGTGCAGCTTCATATTCTTTTTTAGTTGCGAAGTAATACCCCATCCCGTAGTGTCCGATGTCAGCGACCCTGGGATCGGCGTCTTCGGTGTATTTATCGTATTCATAATAAACATTGTCAGCCGCGTCTTGGCCCTCACCTACCGTTGCCCTGATGTCCAGCTGGCTTTTTATATATCCACGATGAAGCTGAATATTAAAAAAGTGTTCAGCTATAAGCTTTCTGAATTGTTCTCCAGCCGACTCATAGTTGCCCGCCCCCAACGCCTTGTCGATTACATCACCAGCGTTTTTAGGTTCATTACCTTTAAAAACAGTATTAACGAAAAGTATCACAACCAGTCCGGGCAGCAGAACCTTCAAAAGGAATTCTTTCAGGAATACCTGCTTAAACAGACCTCCGCTTTTATGGGAATCTTCACTGGTAGCGGAAACCTCTGGAAACTCGTTTATCTCATTGATTGTCATATTTGCCTGGCCGCTCCATTATCTATTTATCGCTCGTTACCGCTAATATCCACTTGCCGCAAACATCAGGCCAGCTTTCGACCGGTCCTTTGCCCTTGCCCAGTCCGAAGCCGTGACCGCCTTTTTCATAGATGTGCATCTCAGCTTTTACCTTCGCCTTTCGCAGCGCTGTGTAGAAAGCGATACTGTTTTCCGGCCATACTCCTCTATCGTCGTTGGCATGAAGCAAAAAAGTCGGCGGAGTATTCTTTGTCACCTGCAATTCCGTTGACATTAATCTTACAAGCATTCCGTCAGCGTCTTTGCCCAGCAGATTATTCTTCGATCCCTTATGCGCAAACCACTCAGTCGTCGAGATCACTGGATAGCACAGCACCGAAAAATCGGGACGGCTGCTGAATTTGTCAACCTCATCGCCAGCTTTTCCGTATTCCTTATCGAACAGTGTCGTAACTGTACTTACCAGGTGACCGCCCGCTGAAAACCCCAGCACACCAACCTTGCTCGTATCGATACCCCACAGCCCTGCGTTACTGCGAACAAGTCTCATTGCTCGCTGTGCATCGTCCAAAGGTGCTGGGTACCCATACCCTTTGCCCCTGTGTCGATAGTTCAGCACCACACCCGTTACGCCAAATGAATTGAGCCATCGTGCGATCTGGTCACCCTCATGGTCCATAGCAAGGTGTCCGTACCCGCCTCCCGGACAGACGACTACCGCTGCCCCGTTAGCCTTTCCTCCCATCGGCAGATAGACCGTCATCGTCGGTATATCCTTATCCTCTTTGCCTTTCGCGTCCGGCACACCATCTGGCCAAAGTTCCATCGTCATCGGCCCCAATGCGCACTCGATCATCGCCGCAACCTTATCCGCCAGATACCTCGAACCTTCCTTAGTGTAATGTACATTACCCGGTCCAACCCAGAACTCCTTAGCCTTTGGCAGCATATAAGAATACAGATCATCAACCGCGATCCCGTTTTCTGCCATCACCTTCGCGGCGATTGCGTTATATTTTACTTCATCGCCTCTGATTCTGCCCACTTCCCCGTCCGGCACTGGCGATGTGCTTGCCCAGATCAATGTTGCACCGGTAGACTTGAGTTTGCTGACCAGCTTACGAAGATTGGCCTCGTACTCTGCCGGTTTAGCGGTTATCTTTCCATTAACCTTATCCCGTTTCCCCTGCGCCTTGGAATCCTCACTCCGATGGGCGATATCCCACAGCCCCCAGTTGAAATGTACCACATCCCATTTCGTATCACCAAGCCATTGATCGATTCCAGCGATTCCCATAGCGCTCGATCCGCAGTTTATGATCCCGCCTTTTTCCCGCCTTGGTCTGACAACTTCGGCCTTATCGGCAAGCAGTTTGGCCACATCATTCGTATAGCCGATAGAAATCGAATCGCCGATTATCAGAACCTTAGGCTTGTCCGCTTGGTCGCCCCTGACCAGCCCCGTACAAATACAAAGCCCAATAAGAAATACAAACGCCAAACCCGCAAATCTTCTGTTTCGCTGCATGATATTACCCTTTATTTAACCGTTACACTTTTTCCAGCCTTCATGTTATATTCCCACTTTTGACCCTTACAGCGGACGATCAGCTTGCTGTCCTTGTCCGCTTTTACGTTTGCATGGACCAGGTTGCCGTCTTTCCATTGAATATCGACCTCAAATCCGCCTCGTGCCCTTAATCCTTTTACCGTACCGGTAGCCCATTCCTTTGGCATCGCGGCGAGAAGGTCTATCTCGCCCCCATCATTTCGGTAATGGCTCTGCATAAGCATCTCAGCGATACCGGCGCACCCGCCGAAGTTGCCGTCGATCTGGAAGGGAGGATGGACATCGAACAGATTCGGATTCGTACCTCGCGTGAGCAAATTTCGCAACAGAAGATAAGCATGGTCGCCGTCCTGTACCCTGGCCCAGAAGTTGATCTTCCATCCCATCGACCAGCCCGTCGCCCCGTCGCCGCGTTGGGTAAGAGTTGTCTTTGCTGCTGCTGCCAGCTTGGGTGTGTGGACCGGATTTATCTGCGAACCGGGATGAAGACCGAAAAGATGATTCAGGTGGCGGTGTTGGTCCTTGGGGTTGTCAATGTCTTCGTACCACTCCTGAAGCTGTCCGTGTTTGCCTATCTTATACGGCACCAGTTTGGTCACCGTCTTTTTCCATGCTTCAACTCGCGGCCCTGTTTTACCAAGCACCTCTGCAGCGGCAATAGCGCCGATAAGAGCCTCACGAGCCATTGCGATATCTGCCGTAGTACCCTTGGATATCGGCCCATGCTCAGGAGACCAGCTCGGCGTGCTAGAAAGCTCACCGGTTGGGAGCTTATAAAGATAATCCAAAAGAAAATCTGCCGTTCCGGCAATGATCGGCCACGAATGATCGCGCAGATATTCAGCATCCACTCCAAAAGCGTACTGCTCCCAAGCGTGAGTTGTCAGCCAGGCACCGCCAAGCGGGAAATATGCCCAGAACCTTGGCCTGCCCTTGCCCGGATGAGGCGTGGTCTGTCCCCAGATATTGCTGCTGAGATGTGACGTCCAGCCATTGGAGTTGTTATACGCTTTGGCAGTAACAGCACCGGGCCCACGCAGCATGTCAGTAAATTTAATGAGAGGCTCCTGACATTGAAGAAGATTGCACGGACCTGAAGGCCAGTAGTTCATCTGCAAATTAATATTCAGATGATAATCGCTGTTCCACGCAGGCACGATTTCGTTGCACCATATCCCCTGCAAATTCGCTGGCAGACCACCTGGTCTTGAGCTTGCGATAAGCAGGTACCTGCCGTACTGAAAATATAATTCCTCAAGGTCAATATCCGGCGTTTTTTTGTTTTGTACTACTCTCTTATCAGTTGGCATCGCGGCAGCATCAGGCGAACCGCTTCCAAGGTCGATAGCAACTCTGCCAAATAGAGAATTGTGATCCGCAACGTGTCTCTGCCTCAGTTTCTCGAAACCAAGCCTGATCGCCGCCCCAAGATATTTTGCATTTGCCCCTGCTGGGTCATCACCTCTCCACGATGGCGGATTTTGAGCATAATCAGTGCCTGCAACGAGAATAAAAGTTACTTCGTCTGCGCCTTTTACCTTAATACCTTCAGGATCTATCGTGACCTTGCCCCCTTTATGCAATACTCCGATCCTCGTCTCAAGCTTAAGCCCATTACTGTCCAGTTTGCCGGATGCAGCAAAAACTCCGTCTTTCACCGTTGCCTTTAATTTATGCGGACTGGCAAGCCTCAAATTCAGATTCTGCAAACCAGGCTCATCGGCACTGAATCGAAAAACAAGACACCGGTCAGGATTAGAGCAAAAACTCTCACGAGTAAAACCGGCCCCCTTATAAGAATACCGTATCATCTGCACGCCATCTGAAAGATCAAGCTGACGACGATATCCACCTAAGGTGCCCTTTGCTTTCTCAGGCAATTCATGGCCGGTCGCTATCGTCAACTCCCCGAATGTTTGATAGCGGCCAAAAGTTATATCAGCTACCTGTCGGTCACTCGACCCAAGTCCGCGAAGATGCTCTGTGCTAAGTTGCTGGGCTGCCTTTGTGTCTCCGGCAAGAAGTGCCTTGCGAATCTCAGGAAGATAGTTATACGCGTCGTGCTTGTTGTTGTCACCCGTCCATCCCTCTGAGCCGGGTCCGCCGCTCCAAAGACTGTGTTCGTTGAACTGAATACGCTCAACCGCAATGCCGCCATAGACCATCGCTCCGATAAAACCATTGCCAAGCGGCAGCGCATACTTTTCCCACGCCTGATCGGGGTTCGGTTTATGCGTTCGGTTAGGATTTTCAACCTTCCATGACTCAAGAGGACTCTTTACTCCGAAAGCATCAGCGGGCTTATCAAACCATAAGACGTTTTCCGCTCCATTTGTAATGCCGCAGACAAAAACCAGGAAGTACAATGAGATCATTACAATATTACATTTCTTTGTTAAACTTTTGAAAAACATATTTTCTCCACAAGTGGTTCTTTTTTTTGTCTTTTAATCCGTTTAATCCGTAGTTTTTTTATTTTTCAGTGGTTAAATATTCTTTTGTTTTTCTCTGAGTCCTCTGTGACCTCTGTGGCAAAAAAATCGGTTGCGGCTGGACCGCCCTAAGAAATCCTTGTCATTTTACATTTGCAACATCTTCAAGGACAAGTTTGTAATTGCCGTCGTTGCTGGCGAAGTTTAGCTTGCCGCTTTCGATGCTG
>DAOWHR010000479.1 GCA_030641315.1 Anaerohalosphaeraceae bacterium
ACATCTGTAACACTGAGCTTAGAACCTATCACCCACTTCACTGCCTCATACCCTAAAAGGTTGGCAACATTTATCACCAATATAATGCTTCCAAATCCAAGAAGCATGTACAAAGACGACTTCGTAACATAGGACATTTTAAATTGAGGCCTGTAGCCAACTCTTACTGAAAAGACAACCCAGAGTATACGCTCAGCAACAATTGACAAGATTATAACAACAATAAATTGCAATATTCCTTTTGATAGTAGCTCAAAAACTAATATTGTTAAGCCTAGTCTAACGATAATAGCGAGTACTCTTGCGGCATTGATCAAATCATACCGCTGGTAGGCACGCAATATTCCCTGAAATGAACTAAACGGAAAACAGATTAACACCTTTAACGCCATAAGAAACATAGCACAGTGAGCCACTGAAACAAGCTCCACCGGAATCTCAAACAAACGCTCGACAAACATTCCCAAAACAAAAATCAGTCCAGCACTAATTAAACCAATTGAGGTAAACCAAAGTAGCGATGTGTTAAACAATTCATGGGTTAGCGTGTCGTTGTCACTTTCAATAGAGACCGCAACATGCTTTGTGAGTGCCTGAGTAATGCCAGTTACCAAAAAATTCGTCATAACAGTCAGAGACGCAGCCAGAGACACAAGCCCGAAAGATTCCTTCCCAAGTTGGCGAATGACATAACCAACCAGAATGAATGTCAATACGCCCTCGGTAACAAAACCGCCATAATTGCTCAAGACATTTAAGATAATCCGTTTCTTTTGGTGCATATAGTCGCTCAGTTTTATTTTGCAATAAATAATATCTTTGCTGTTTTCGCTGGCAAAATCACATCTGTAACAGATTTCTGTTCAAACCAGTCCAGCATAGGAAATGGTTCTTCAAGGTCTATAGTAAGTGTGTGTTCTGTGGGATTAACAACTATTCTTGCATTTTCATAGTCTCTGATCCAGCACTCATTTTTTTGATACCTGGCAGCAACTGGTTTACCAATAGGTAAACTATAAACTTCCCAGATAACTTGATTTATTTCACCATCATTTATATCCTTGTCAGAATAAAAATACGACCTGCCTGGTTGTTTAGAAAGAAGAAAAGAACAATATATATACTTGAGCTGTAGAAATGCTAATTCTTCATCTTCAGGTAATTTAGCCATCCACCAATCTATGAGACCAGCACTAAGTGTATCGTCATGATGCTGCACAGTCCAGAGCCATCGCGAACCCTCAAACGTCTCTCCTGATGACGACATACATTTCTCATCCATTAGCCCATCAGAAATACTCATGATTTGATCCCAGTCAGAAGCATTGCGATTAGAAGTATAATCCGTAGTATGATTAAGTATCAACTTAAAACCATTCTCTGACAATGTATCATGTAATTTTCCGATGTAGCCATGATAAGCCTGTACCCAACCATCTTCGTCGTTGGCATATTTCCAATTGGGATACATATTATCCTTCATTTTATGCCATACCCTAAGAAGGACATTGTCCATAGCCAGACCATCATAACGGAATCCTTCGGCTTGTTTTTGGCGCAGTTTCTTTACAATATAATCAACTGCCCATGTCTGAAAAGCAGGATTGCCCACGTCAATAAAGAAACGGTCGTAATAGGCAAGGTTTTTATCGGTTGAGTTCCATCGCATCAGATCATTTGATACTCTATAGTTGCCTGTTCTGGTATCTTTAAGCAAAAGCCATTCAGGGTGGTATGTTTTTATATAGTCATAATCAAGGCACACAAATCCACCTAATTTGTCAATTGTATTTCCGCTGAGATAATAAAATATCAATTGCTCAGGATCAGTTTGTCTAATTTCCTTAAATGCCTCGGGATGATGTTCCTCGATCAACTGGCCGCACCAAACAGCATTATATTTTTTAAGATTTGTTAAAATAATGCTGGTATGAAGTTTGGCGCTGTACCAACTGTCTTTTGTCATAAGCTCAAGTCTATTCAAAAAGATCGCTGTCAGACAATCAGATTGTATCTGGCCTGTTTTGTTAAACATTCCTATGCCCGAGACAACCGTATTAACAATAGGATCAGGTTCCACTGTATCTGTTACAGTTACACCGCTATCAACTGCAGTAACATCGTCACCGGATGGATTGTCACCAACGTCAGGGGAATCATCGCCAACGCCTGTTGAACCTCCACCACCCCCGCCGGATGACGAACCGCCGCCGGATGAAATATCGCCAACGTCGGATGAACCGCCACCCCCGCCGCCGGATGAAATATCGCCAACGCCTGACAAATCTCCACTCACGCCGCCGGAAGAAATATCGACACCGCCGGTGCTGCTGATAACAGATGACTGATAAGGGCTGATTGCGGTAATGATGATTGGATCATCATTAATACCCTCACTGCCCGTACTGCTCCGAACAACGGGACCGGACACTACCGGCATATTTTCTACTTCCAAAGGCTCGACATCCATCGAAGTCGCGAGGTCTGATTGCTCAACATCGATCTGTTCAGGGTCGAAATCTGTCATTCCGTCTACCGGTTCGGTAACTGCCGCCTGAGTCTGGATATCAATTGCAGAATCGTGAACCTCATTGCCGCTTGCGATAGTTTGTGGAACAAAAGGCACTTCTGTCGCAATCGCACCGGCATCTCTTGGCCCGGCTGAATTGGTCAATACCTCAATGGCCATCACCCCGCCGATAAGAAGGGCCGATAGTCCCGTTAACAGCACTATTTGATTAGTTTTCATAATAATTTGCTCCAAAACAAAAAGATCACTTGCTTTGATGTGTTTCAAAAAGACCCGGCAAAGAAGAAACACTTCATCTTTGCCGGATATAATTATTTTTAAAGAACCACCATCACAGTATTTGATGACTCACCTTCACCGGCTTTGTTCACTGCAACAACCTTATATTCAAGCTCTATAGCCTTTGGCTGTTCAACCAATGTCGCTTCGCTTATTACCGCTGTTCCAACATCTTCCCAAGGTCCTGCAGGCCGTTCGCGCCGCATGATCCGATATGCTGCCACTGTACCACCATCAATAGGCTCTTTCCAATCAATAAAGAGCCAGCCATCGCCCTGCTTTGGTGCTTCCAGCAATCTTGTTTGACCGGGCGCGGTAAGTGCAGCCGAGGCCTTTCTTCCACCCCAGCCGATCAGCTTTAGTTTCGCATCATCATAATTAACCGTGTTTTCAGCGTATCGAATGTCGGTCTTCATGCCATCGGACAGTGTCTCGAATGCTAAATCTTTATCAATTGTGGCTTGCTCAGCTGCTGCTAGTGCTGCGTTTTGATCATTTTTGGCAGTACCATAGCCATTCATTGCCATTGCCAGGTCAATCACTGACACTGGTGGTGCCGGGTATATCGCAACGTTGGCTGAAAGACCACTCATCATGTTTGTTGCTAATGCCATTGTGTCTGCTTCTGTCTTAGGAAACCTTGCCATTGCTGTAACTCCTTAATAATAAACGGCTTAACTATTAAAAGCTGGCTTTACCAGCCTATTTGAGGCCTTACTCTGCCTCATATCACGCCTACTTTGCCTCTCAGGAAGCTAACTTTGCCGCATATCACGCTTACTTTGCCTCTTAGGAAGCTAACTTTGTAACATATCACGCCAGCTTTGCCTCTTTGCAAGCTCACTTTACCACAGATAACGCTTGCTTTGTCTCTTAGTAAGCTTACTTTATCAGGTACCATGCCTGCTTATATACAGATGATTATTACATCTACGAGTATATCGGCCATTAGTTCTGCTTACTTTGGGCCTTTTGAGGTGGTTGGAAATTAAAAAATAAATTTAGGTGAACTTTAAAGACGTGTTGCCTCATAGACATAAACCCTGAAGCCAAAATGAGCTGACTGATCAGATTCCAGAGTGTAATTCAACTGCTTAACACCCGAAATTCCCCTTGTTGTCTCATAGTCAAACTGACCAAACGGATTTACCGCAAATAGGCCGTATGCGCGAGTATGCCAGTATGCTGGATAGTTGACACTATCGGCCTGATTTATTATCGCAACTCCAACTCTTTTATTCTCTCTTTTTCCTTCAAGGCATACCCATTCGGCACGCTTTCCCCATACATGTTTTTCTGTTTGATCTCCATTGGAACTGAAGTATCGTCCTGTACCGCCATTTTCAGCCAGCCAGTCTGCCATGCGAATGGCAAACATTCCCTCCTTGGTGTCATAAAAAACAACCTTTCCGCTTTGCGAACTTAAATCGATACTAAGATCAATTACAAATCCATCTTCCAAAGGAAAGAAACTCATCTCTCTTTTTTCTACAAGCAGAACTTTTCCTTCTGTTGATATCCAATGCAGGACAACTGAAATGTGTCCTTCTCCCTGAACATCGATGTTTGTTTGTAGTGAAACCTGTTTTATCTGGGGAGGCGTAGTTGTATTTGCCCAGAAGTTTTCACCGTTTACACGACCATACGTAAAAAACATACCTGTGTGATGCGGGTGTTCGGTGGTTTCTCCTTTTATCTTTTCAGAAAGAAGCCCCCTTGTAACTCTGCTTCCGGAGAGTGTCATGACATCATACAATATCGGTTTAGGTAAGTCATCGCCCCAAAGATAACGCCCTACAAGCGAATCACCAATATAAACTTCGATCTCACTGCCTGACTCCTGAAATCTCACAGGTTTTTTTGAAATATTACGCTTTGGCAACATTTCAATGCGGTTTTGGATATCCAAAAACAATTTATCATACTTTTTTTCACTGTTCACATGTAAAATAATAGCCAGAGTCATAACTGCCGCTATGATAATGAGTAGGTCAAAAGAAAAACGCTTGAAAAATCCTTTTTTGTCGCCTTTGTTCACAGTCATTACTTTCAGTTTACAGAGATTAGTCTTAAAAAAACAAATAAACAAGAATTCACCAATCAGACTTTAGCTGCATAGAATTCTTTGTACCAGGCGATAAACATGTCAACTCCGTCCTGTATTGGTGTAGCTGGGCAGTAATCGAGGTCTTCAACAAGGTCAGTAACGTCGGCCCAGGTGGCAGGAACGTCGCCAGGCTGGATCGGCATCATATTCTTCTTTGCGACTTTGCCGAGGGCTTTTTCGATTGCACCGATAAAATCCATCAACTGCACAGGAGAACTATTGCCGATGTTATATATTTTATACGGTGCCTTCGATGACGATGGATCGGGTGTTTCACCGGACCAGTCTTTGTTGCCTTTGGGGGGATTGTCGATCACACGGATAACACCTTCGACGATATCAGCCACATAAGTAAAATCTCTTTTCATTTTACCAAAATTGAAAATATCGATCGGTTTGTCTTCCAAAATGGCCTTGGTAAACAAAAACAGGGCCATATCAGGTCTGCCCCATGGACCATAAACCGTAAAGAATCGAAGCCCGGTCGTTGGAAGATTGAATAGATGACTGTAAGTATGAGACATAAGCTCGTTGGATTTTTTGCTGGCGGCGTACAAACTTACAGGATGGTCAACATTGTCATGGGTCGAAAACGGCATCGATTCATTTAATCCATAAACACTGGAACTGCTTGCATACGCAAGATGCTTGATGTTATTGTGCCGGCAAGCCTCAAGAATATTTACAAAACCAACTATATTAGAATCAATATATGCCTGCGGGTTTATTAAACTGTAGCGCACGCCTGCCTGAGCAGCCAGATTGCAGACCTTATCAAACTTCATTTCACAAAACAATTTGTCCAGATTCTCTTTATCCTCAAGATTAAGTTTTATGAAGCTGTAATTTGGGCAAGTCTTGCTTTGAATTAAGCTGTTATATTCAACAGCACTAACATCGATGCCCTTGTCGGCAAGTCGGCCGTATTTGACATTGACATCATAATATTCGTTGATACTGTCCAGGCCAACGATTTCATCTCCGCGTGCAATGAGTCTTTTTGTAAGATGATACCCAATGAAACCAGCGCTGCCGGTTACCAGAATACGCATTATTCTCTCCATCAATTCAGTTTTTGAAACGATCGGTTATTCTACAACCGATCCGTTTATGACTCAACAAAATTTTACGACCGATCTGTTTGCTAGAGTACTTTAATCTTTTCTGCTCCGCTTTATGCCGTCGAGAGGACAAGGCTGGCAAAGAAGAATACGCAGCAATATTGAAATATTGCGAGTAATTTTGATGCCGCCAGCCAAAGCCGCAACAGGCAAAAAGCGAGCACGAAAAATTAAATTGCTCTAAACAGTTGTCACCGCTGGTTCCAGATACTTATTAAGCATCTCCTGCAGATCTGCGCGGTCGATAGGTTTAGCCAGATAATCATCGCAGCCGGATTCTATACATCTCTTTCTGTCCTCGACCATAACGCTTGCGGTCAGTGCGACGATGGGAATGTTGATATTAGCCGCCCGCAAGGCACGGGTAGCTTCATAGCCGTTCATAACCGGCATCTGCACATCCATAAAGATCATATCATAGGACTCTTGCTCTACCGCCTCCACCGCCTGCTGTCCATCTTCCGCGATAGTTACGTTTAGTCCATGCTTTTCAAGCAGTTTCCTGACCAGAAACTGGTTGGCAAGGTTATCTTCGGCGACAAGCACTTTTCCGGAAAATTTCATCAATTCCGATTTAACCTGTGCATCAGGCACCTGGGCTTGATTCTGTTCCATTTTTTCCTCTTTGTCCATAAGTTCGGTAATTGTAGGCAGAATGATCGAAAAGATGGTGCCTTTGCCTGGCTCACTCTCCAAATGGATCACACCTTCCATCAATTCGACAAGTTTTTTAGTGATCGTAAGACCCAGACCGGTCCCGCCGTATTTACGGGTCGTACTATTGTCGGCCTGGCTGAATGATTCAAAAATTGTCCTTTGCTTTTCTTTTGGTATTCCGACACCGGTATCTTCGACTGTAAAACAAACAGCGGCTTTACCGTCCAATGTATCGGCAGTAACATTGACGCATACCTGGCCTTCCTCGGTAAATTTGATCGAGTTACTGACCAGGTTGATCAGACATTGGCTAAGGCGCGCAGGATCTGTAACAATATGTTCCGGCACAGACGAGTCTGTCTGAACTGCAAGCCCGATCCCTTTGGCAAATGCCAGCGGAAGCATTGACGCTTGCAGATGTTTGACGACCGGTTCGAGTTCAGTATCGATCTTCTCCACCGTCATCTTCCCGGATTCGATCTTAGAAAAGTCCAGGATGTCGTTGATCAGCGTCAAAAGATCTCTGCTGCTGCCGGTCATTGTCTTAAGATAGTCGTGTTGTTCTTCGGTAAGTTGGGTTTCCATAAGAAGGTCGCCAAAACCGATGATCGAATTCATCGGCGTGCGTATCTCGTGGCTCATGTTTGCCAGAAACTCACTCTTTACCCGGCAGGCCTCTTCGGCGATTCTTTTTGATTCGACAAGTTCGGTTATATCAACAAAGGCTTCCAGCAGAACCTCTTCACCCTCCAGAATAAGAGGTATACAGGTTTTAAGGATCGGTATCTCCCTGCCGTCGTTGCCACAAGCGACACGTTCGGCATTGTCGATCTTTTGCTTTTTATCCCAGACCGGACAGCAGCCCTTTAACGCCGGACAGAAAATATCATAGCATAAATGCCCCATAGCATCCGATCTGTCCCTTTTAATGATCTTCAACGCGGCGGTGTTAATGCTTTTAATGCGTTTCTCTTTATCCACGATCACAATGCCGAAAGGAACATTTTCCAGGATAGTTTCCATCGTCTTTAATGTCTGCTGCAGATTCTCTTCGGCCCTTCTGCGTTCGGTAACATCCAGAAGACTTTCGACAACGCCGGTGATCTCGCCATTGGCATCGAGTATCGGAAATACGGTACCTATCAGCCATACACCGCCCTTGATGTTTGGAAAATATTTCTCAACCTCAAAAGTTGAATTTAACGATGTTGATCTGCTTACCGCTTTGCCGAAACGATGTTCGATGCCGATGAGGTCTTTACCTTTTGCCATTATGTCGGCCATAGTATCTGTTGGTTCGTCATAGAACGCCTTCCAGTGACCATCGGTTCCGACAACATCCTCAGCCTTGATCCCGAGCAGTTTTTCACATGCTCGGTTCCAGTGGGTGACGACATGATCTTTATCAATAGCAAACACTGCCACCGGAGAATTATCAACAACCTGTTCAAGAAACAGCAGACGTGAATCAGTCTCCTGTCGTGAAAGCTTTTGATTTTGTATCATTTTATATCTCCAAAATACCGTAAACTGCTGCATGCGCAATTACCACACCAGCAGTATTTCGGCACAATACACGGAGGATATAACCACAATCTTATCGATTTAAAATCTGCAAAAAAATGGCCCATTACAGTACGTCCCAGACATACCGGAACGGCCCATAATAAGCCATGTATTAACTGTACAAAACGTCTTTGTCAATTTTTAAGCTATGTTTAGGCCTTAACGATTTTCTTTTGGCCTCCACGAACACCAACGGTAGCATTGCGTGTATCAACAACAAGTTTGGCATTCTTAACGATCCACTTATAATCGTAATCACTGTGAGCAGTCGAGATCAGCACGACATCATAGCTCTGTATCATCTTTGCTGACAACGGCTTACTCTTCATCTTCAGATCGTATTCCCGCATCTTATGTGTCTGCGGAATATACGGATCGTTATAATCGACCTTGGCGCCCTTTTTCTTGAGCAGTTCGATCAGTTCAAGCGACGGCGATTCACGAACATCATCAATATCCTTCTTGTACGCAAGACCAAGGACAAGCACCTTCGATCCGTTAAGACTCTTCTTCCTGTCATTGAGAGCATCCATCGTCCGCTCGATAACATAATGAGGCATCTCAGTATTGATCTCGCCGGCAAGTTCTATAAATCGTGTCGGCATACCGTACTGCCGTGCCTTCCATGTCAGATAGAACGGATCGATCGGTATACAGTGACCGCCAAGACCAGGACCGGGATAGAAAGGAGTATAGCCGAAAGGCTTAGTCGCCGCTGCACGGATAACTTCCCACACATCGATGTCCATTCGCTCGAAAAGCTGCTTCAATTCGTTAACCATAGCGATATTCACACACCGATAAGTGTTCTCGACGATTTTAGCGGCTTCAGCAATTTCACAGCTGTCAACCGGCACAAGCGTTTCGATAGCATATTTATATATATCAAGTGACTTCTGTAAACTCGCTTTATCAAGACCGCCGACAACCTTCGGGATTGTTGCTGTACTGAAATTCTTATTGCCCGGATCCTCACGCTCAGGCGAGTAAGCCATATAGAAATCTTTACCTGCCTTTAGACCCGAAGTCTCCAGGATAGGCAGCATCAAGTCACGGGTGGTACCCGGATAAGTTGTGCTTTCAAGAACAACCAACTGACCCTTACGGAGATACTTGGCAATTGTCTTGCATGTCTCCACTACGTATGTCATATCCGGCTCGCGGTTTTCAGTCAGAGGAGTCGGAACGCATATCAAAAGAGCATCCGGCTTACTGAGTTGATTCATCTTGTCAGTAACCTTAAAACGCTTGCTTTTCACCATACCCGCAATGTCCTTGCTGGGAATATGCTTAATCGGACTTATGCCCTTGTTAAGCTTGGCAACCATCTTCTTGTTGACGTCAAAACCAAGTATCTTCGCCCCGCCAGCGCAAAATTCCCTTGCAAGAGGAAGCCCCACATAGCCCATTCCGACAATACCAACGTATGGAGGCTTACTTCCGATAGCGCTTTTCTTCTTAGCCATTTATAAATCCTTTCAAAAGTTTCATTTGAATCTTGTTCTGTATTACTTAAAGACCTCTTATCAATTGCATCGGTCAAAATTGACGACAACTATATTTATTATGCCATTATTTAACGTAAAATATTGTTTCAACACCCTTTACAACTTTCATGCACGCCCGATGCTGTAGTATTCGACTCCCTGTTTTTTTACATAAACCGGATCATAAAGATTTCTCCCGTCAAATATCACAGGCCTTTTCAGCGTGCCTGCTATAAGCTCAAAGTCAGGATTCCTGAATTCCTGCCAGTCGGTAAATATCACAAGCCCGTCAGCCCCTTCGAGAGCCTCATAACCGTCACCGACCCTGGTAATTCTACCTGCAAGCTCGTCGGCCCTGGCCTCAGGATCATAAGCCCTTATAGACATCGAAGCTTTCAGAAATTGCTCGATACACCGTACCGCGGGTGATTCGCGGGTATCGTCGGTCCTTGCTTTAAACGCCAGACCCCACACAGCAAGAGTTACATTGTCAGCTTCTCCGCCATAGTATTTCAGGATACGATCCGCGAACATGTCCTGTTGTGTCAGATTGGCCTGTTGAACGACTTGGGCAATGGTTGCCGGACAATTAACCTGCTGACCCATATAGATCAGGGCACGGACATCCTTGGGAAAACAACTTCCACCGTAACCGACGCCGGGGAATAAAAACGAACTGCCGATACGGCTGTCACTGCCTATGCCGACACGGACACTTTCAATATCAGCGCCGTAAGCATCGCAAAGACTGCTCATCTCATTCATAAATGAAATACGAGTCGCCAGCATCACATTGGCGGCGTATTTTGTCATTTCCGCGCTGGCCGGATCCATAAACACGACCCTGCTGCTCTTACGCATAAACGGGGCGTAAAGCTGACGCATAATGTCCCTGACGGATTCGCTGCTGGTACCGATTATCACTCGGTCAGGCTTAAGGAAATCATCAACAGAGGAACCTTCCTTGAGAAACTCCGGGTTACTCACATAGTCAAACGGATGATCGGTATTGGCCGCGATAATATCGCTTACCTTTTTATATGTACCGACAGGCACAGTGCTTTTTGTAACGATGATCCTGTATCCATCCATCACAGTCGCTATATCTTTCGCTACTGCAAGCACAGCTGAAATATCGGCCGAACCATCTGCCGCGCTGGGAGTGCCGACACCGAGAATAATTACACTGGATTTTCCAACACCCTCTTTAAGATCCGTTGTAAACGTAAGCCTGCCAGCCGCTTCGTTGCGTTCGACGATCTCCGTCAAACCCGGTTCA
>DAOWHR010000330.1 GCA_030641315.1 Anaerohalosphaeraceae bacterium
ATTGATCTTAAAACTAAACGCCATCGCCTGCGCCACAAGAGGCGACATCTTCACTTTCCCTTCAGGAGAATGAAACTTGCCGATGATTTCAGAATGCCCTGGCTCGCTCATCACATCCGGTACCGCTCCGCCTTGGTAGACATAATATCCAACAAGCCCAACTGTCGCAATAGCGGCAAGGACTGTAAGCACACTGGTGATTTTAAGTAATTGTAACATTTTCACTCCAATGCTGGCAAAGGCCTCTCGTAAACGATGTTACCTGTCGAAAAGGTCTCAACTTAAGGTTAACTTTCGCAGTTTTCGCTATGTTTTTAACCAAAACAGAGCTTGCTGCCTGAAAACAACCAACACTTAAGTTTGACATTTCCCCCAGCCGTTTGTTCCATAAAAAGTACTGTCCGATAATTTAAGATTTTTCCGCAAGACGCACCAACTAACTACTTTCAATCATAAAATCAGAGGCCCGACTGTAAGGGAGGGCGTAAGCTTTCTACCCGACTGTAGGGGAGGTCGTAAATTCCTCCAAACAAAAAAAAGGCGAAACAACGGTCCCATAAGATCATTGTTTCGCCTGCTATTCTGTTATTATGCTGTTGTCCTGATTATCTCGTGTAATACCCCGAGATGTTACAAGTCAAAGGAGCATCCATGCCTTTGATCTTAAAATGAATTTTATCCAGAAACGTCCTGCTGTTCACCATTCGCTTAGCCGGCGGGGTGATCTCTATCACAAGCATTACTCTGTCGCCCCTGTCGCCAACAGTTTCCTGTTTTATAACCTTGGCATATCCCTTTGTGTAATCAATTGATTCGATTTCCACCTTGTCACCGTAATTGCTTAAGATAAGCGCCTCTTTGATTGTTTTTACGCCTGGCTCTTGCCTCTGCAGAATGATAACGGGTCTGTTTATGCTGAATAATGGTTTAGCTGAGTAAGCGATCCTGATCACCGAAGTTTCGGGATGATTGATGTTAATAGTGATACTTCCACGCATTGCCTGCTGGAGTTTGGTCAGATCTACCTTAGGATAGATAGTAAATTCAGTTGCTTTTTTAGTGCGGTTGAACTCGGCTGTTATTGCGTTTCTCATTGACGAAAAACCGAGTATCGAAAATTCCTTGCCGTCCTTGCTTTTTATCGTTATCGGACCAATGCCTGCGTTGTCAGTTTTCAGCGACAGGTTGAATGATTTTGGAGTGGTAACAACACTGAACTCAATATTAGCCTTTATTTTCAGTTCATAACGCGGATTTTTCGGATCATTGCTTATGATATAAAGGTGTTTTGTAACCGGCCCTTCATAGTTGGGAGTAGTGAATA
This sequence comes from Anaerohalosphaeraceae bacterium, assembly GCA_030641315.1. GTDB lineage: Bacteria > Planctomycetota > Phycisphaerae > Sedimentisphaerales > Anaerohalosphaeraceae > DAOWHR01. The sequence continues at coordinate 1,325 of DAOWHR010000330.1, forward strand.
TTAGGGATATCTTGCCCGATTGGCCAGGTTCAAATACTGTCGACTTGTCCTTCAACAACTTGCCGCCCTTGATCTTTGGAATTGTGCACCCGCAAGTAGATTGGATCTTAGTTATGACAAGGGGCGCGGTACCAGCATTTTTGAATGAATACTCGCAGTTGAGCCTTTTGGCCGGTCCCGATTTACCAAAGTCATGCGAGTCGTTTTCGACCTGCAAAGCAGGTTTTAGCCCCGATTCAACCTTAACTGGCTTCGGTTTGGGTTTAACTGCCACTGGCTTTGGCTGAGGTTTGTCCGGTACTGCCGCAGTCGAACTATCTATTATAGTAGTCTCCTGTATATGCGATTTCTGGCAGCTTGCCAAAAGTGTCAATATCAATGTTCCGGCCAAAACAGCCAGTAATGAGCGTGTTGCGGACATTTTTTTTACCTCTCGTAAATAGAATTAGAATCATCTTTGATTGTAATTTGCCGATAGAGCATTATAGCAGATTTAATACCCTAATCAACAGTCTTTTTCGGCTTGAATGGGTTATAGCTTTACACGGGATCGGAATATCATTAAAATCACATTTTGTGATTAACTTTAATTTTCGGAGCAAAAATGGATAGTAATCAGAGCCTTGAGATTTCTGTTGTAGTGCCGGTCTTCAACGAGCAGGGCAGTCTGCGTGATCTATATGAAGAGATCAAAGTTGCTTTGAAGGATTGTTCGGCTTACGAGATGATCTTTATTGATGACGGCAGCAGTGACGATAGCATTGACATCCTTAGGCAAATGCACAAAGAAGACAGCAATGTCAGGGTTATTCGTTTTCGCAAGAATTTCGGCCAGACCGCTGCAATGGCCGCTGGTTTTGAACATGCCCGCGGCAAGGTCATCGTACCTCTCGATGCCGATGGACAAAATGACCCCGCGGACATCCCAAGGCTTGTCGCAAAACTTGACGATGGCTACGATATCGTCAGCGGCTGGAGGAAGGATCGAAAGGATAACACACTTACACGTACACTCCCCTCAAACGCCGCCAACTGGATCATCGGAAAGATCACAGGCGTAAAGCTCCACGATTTTGGATGCAGCCTAAAGGCATACCGCCACGATTCGATTAAAGAAATTCGTCTCTATGGCGAGATGCACAGGTTCATTCCGGCACTGGCAAGTTGGGGCGGTGAACGTGTCACCGAGATGGTTGTCAACCACAGACCACGAACAACGGGTGTTGCCAAGTACGGACTAAATCGAATATTCAAGGTCATTCTCGACCTCATTACAATCAAGTTCCTGGCATCATTTTCCACCAAGCCGATCTATATCTTCGGAGGCTTCGGAGCTATATGCGGTATTGGTTCTTTCATCAGCGGCTTGGAAGTCCTTTACAAAAAATACGTTTCTGTCGAGCAGCTTGCGATGAACAGAAACCCGGTGCTGCTGCTGACGGCGATGCTCTTTATGGCGAGCATTCAGTTTATACTGATGGGTCTGCTCGCAGAGATTATGGTACGCACATATCACGAGTCGCAGGGACGCAGGGTTTATACAATTGCCGAAAAACTGGAAATGAATCAGGAAGACTCGACCGCATAGACTTAAGCGGCCCAGGCAGGAAGGATCCTCAATCACTGGTTTTCAGCAGTAAAGGGAGTTTGATGGCACGTAATAAAAAAAAGCATATTGTCGCACCAAAGCAAACCATAAAAGAAGATCGGACTTACGCTTTCATCCGGTTTATTCCGATAATCCTGGCCCTGATTCTGGCAGGCATACCGTTCATGCTGGGCAAGTACATGGAACTCAACACGCCAGGCCCCTTCGACAGCGGATCTTATGTGCAATCTGCAATGAATATACTCGATGGTGCTCAATATGGCGTCGATGAAATATCTTCTGCTCGCCCGGGTACTTTGCTTGTCAATATCATCGGCGTCAAACTGTTCGGTTACAATGACGTCGGCCCCAAGATCGTCCAGGCCTTGATGCAGCTTGCAGCCTTCTGCCTGATGTTCTACACACTAAAACGAACATACGGGTCTGCTGCCGCGGTCGTGGGAGTCTTTATCGCCTCCTTCTATCTGTCCGCACCGGTTATCTGCAAGTTCGGCAACGTAAAAGAGCAGTACATGATCGCCCTGGTGATCATCACGGCCTGCGGTTTTATCCTCCGTCAGATCGGCCGTCGATGGTGGTGGCTCGTTATAGCCGGCGCTGCCATGATAAATATATATTATTTCAAAGCGACCGGCCTGTCCGTTGCGATTGCGATATTTATCCACCTCATCGCGGTTCTGATTACCAAAAGACGCTCGGTTGAACAGGTCATTACAGATGTTACATTCCTGCTCGCTGGTTCCGTCGTTGGCCTGCTGCCCCTGCTTATTTTCCATCTCCAGCAGGATGCCCTTAACCGTCTCCTGGGTTCTCTCCCTGTTTACATGATCGCCGCCGGTCTCTGTGTTGTAATTCCTGCCTGGATCATTATCTTTTTTCTCAGAACATCATCCGATACTTCCGACAACGCAGAGAAGCCCCTCTCTCCAGACGGACCGCCAAAGATGTTCATTGGGATTGCCTGTGCTGTTGTCGCTTTGATCCTTGTTGTTCTTGGTTTCAAATTTGGCCTGTTTGCCAAAATAAAGGAAACCGTGTTTGCCTCAGGCGGTTATCTTGACTGGTCCAGAAACGCCAGAACATACGCCGACCAGGCAAAGTATGTCCTCAGATACTATGCCATCCTGAATCTGCCCGTAACCCTTGCCTGTCTGGCGATTATCATTGGTTCTGCAAGGTTCATAATACGGCTGTTAGCAAAAGTTAAAACCGAATCAAATGTGCTTGACACTATCGCGCTGTTCATGTCTGTATGGTGGTTGCTCGACATGGCCTTTGTTTGGATCAGCCCAAGACCCTATGAACAGTATTACCTGCCACTGAACGCGTCTGCCGCAATGCTCGGCGGCTATGTCATCTGGCGATTTAGCGATTTTATGAAAAACGCCGCACCAAAACCCATCTTTGTCTTGTGCTCGACGATTTGTGTTTTCATCATGTCCGCCATGGCATGGCCCGTATATGCTGGCCTGTCCAAAAGCCCTTACAGCGGAGCTGACTACCCTGAAAAAAAACGTGGATACGTTCAGGGACTCGAAAATGTTAAGCTAAGTAAAAAAATTGACGCGCCATGGAAAGCGGCAGGGCGGTACATCAAAGATAATTCAACAGAATCCGACCGTATGTACGTCTGGGGATGGATGCCCGGAATATACGTCCAGGCCCAGCGTCTAAGCGCCGCTAAGGTTGCGTCGTTTTCGGACATGCACGTCATCCCGCCGACCCAACTGGAAGGATACGTCAAGTGGACCATCGAACATTTAAAAGAAACAAAACCGAAATTCATCGTAGATTCACGAAAGAGGCACTATCCAAATGATAGGCCGCCTCTGGAGCTGTGGCCCCAGACAAAACAAGGTTTCCTGCCCGTAAACGACGCGATCATAAAGTCCTATGATCAGGGCTACGCCAAACTCCTCACAGAAAGGATCGATGCTGACGAAGCGGCAAGGTATCAGGCGATGAGCGTTTTCCGCCAGTATATACGTGACAATTACAGCATCGTCAAGGTTCAGGCAGGCAATCTCGTCCTTTTTGTACGCAAGAAAGACGCGGGTTGATCGGATGAAGATTCTTGTTCTAAATCATGAGTTCCCGCCCGTAGGCGGCGGAGCATCGCCCGTAACTTACCAGCTTTGCAAACAGCTTGCCGACATCGGCCATCATGTCGATGTTGTTACGATGCACTTTGGTGATCTTCCCCGCTTTCAAACAGTCGACGGATTCAATGTCTACCGAACAAGAGCAATCAGAAAAAAGCCCGACATTTGTCACACCCACGAGTTGGCAACATATCTCCCAGGCGCGTTATTCAAGACACTTTCTCTTTGCAGAAAAAATAAATATGACATCATCCACTGCCATTTTCTCGTTCCCGGCGCTCCTCTGGCCTGGCTTGTCAGCAGACTTACCGGCATCCCTTACATAGTCACCTGTCACGGCACCGACGTCCCGGGCCACAACCCCGACAGATTCAAACTTGCTCACAAACTCATAAAACCCGCTTGGACATTCCTCGCCAAAAGAGCAGCCCTGATAGCTTCACCGAGTAAGTTTCTAAAAGAAAAGATTCTTGCAAACTGTGACAGCCTCAATGTCCGGATCATCCCGAACGGAATATGCACGGACAAATTTATTCCGTCCGAAAAAGAAAAAAGCATACTCATGTGCAGCAGGATTCTAAAGTTCAAAGGTTTCCAGTACGCTATAGAAGCATTGCACGGCATCGCCGATGATTGGCGCATCGATGTTATCGGCCAGGGCCCGTACCTCGACCAACTCAGGACCATTGCCGCAGAGCTTTCAGTAGAAGTAAACTTCCACGGCTGGATCGACAAAAATGATCCTCGTTTCTATGACTTATTCGCTAAAAGCTCAATTTTCGTTTTCCCATCCCAAGCAGAAAACTTCCCCACCGTTCTGCTTGAGGCAATGAGTTCGGCTATGGCAATAATAACAAGCAACGCAGGCGGCTGCTCAGAAGTAGTAGGAGATGCCGCATTGCTCGTTGAGCCCAAAAATATCCCACAGCTTCGCGCCAGCCTGCAAAAACTGATGCAGGATGAGACATTACGCACAAACCTCGCAAACGCAGCCCAGCAACGAGTAAAAAACTTCAGTTGGCAAAACATTGTCCAGCAATACATCCAGTCATATCAAGACGTAATAGCAAAAAAATAACGTCTGACAGATAAAAAAAGTCTTTTAACCTTCTTTTTACTTGAATTTATTTCAAACCCTGATATAATACCTACGTAAAAGGCTCGCCACTATGCTGCGATGCCGCACTTGTCCGGATCAGGAATACAGAGATTTCTATTGCGTGTAAAGTGGTTTTTTAATCATTTTTTTATTTCAAAGGAGATATTATGGGACGTAGAATGATCAAGTTAGTACTGGTAGCGTGGCTGTTAGCGACAATGAGTTTTACAGCATCAGCAGTAACAGTACTCGACCCACAATACAAAGCAGAAGTATACGCAACATATTCTGCAACAGATTTGGGAGCTGCGCATGGTATGGCGTTTGACCCTGACGGTAACTTATATGTTACCCATATTGGGACAAGCGGTGATGTTAGCGATGGAAGTATCCATCGAATTGCACCGGATGGTAGTTCCCAATTATTTGCAGATGGTTTGCGTTTCCCTGGAAATATTGTTTGGGGAGGCGGCACCGCCTATGGTAACTATCTTTATGTCGGCGATGCAAAAGCTGGTGACGTACTGAAATTTGATTTGGCTGGAAATAGTACATCTTTTGCAAGACCGCGAAGAGAGCCGTATGCTCTAGGAATTAGCAATTCTGGAAACCTATATTGTGGAACACGAGTTGATGATCATGTAGATTACATAAGTCCTGGTGGGGTAGTCAATAATTTTAGCAACTTCCCTTATAATATGCCTGGGGGACCTACTTCGATTGAATTTGACTCAAGCGGCAACTATGGAAGTGGTCTGTTCCTTTCCAACGATGGTGCAGATAATGATAGTGGAATATTTGAAATTAATGCCAATGGTATAGCATCACCTTTTGCACCTGATATAGTTACGTCATTTAGGCTCGGTTTTGATGACGCGGGTTTGTTTGGCTATTCTCTTTTTACAACTGGCATGACTGAATTTGGCCAATTATGGTCTATGTATAGCATTGACGCTGATGGTGTTGCTACTCAATTCGCACACAACAATAGCACCCATCTGACAATTTTTTCGTTTGGCCCGGATGGAGCTATGTATGTCGCAGAGCATGACGGGATGGATACGACCATCATTAGCCGTATTGCTCTAATTCCAGAACCTGTTACTTTTGCGTTGTTAAGCATAGGTGGTGTTCTGGTACGCATGCGTACCAGGAGAAGCTAATTTATATTTGAGCAAAGTCTTATTGGAGTATGTCACTTTTCGGGTACGGTCCGTTATGGGCTGTGCCCGTTTTTAATTGAGTAGTTGTTTTTGACGAACTTTTGTGTAAAATAGTGCCAATGTCCATTAAAACCGTCAAAGTTTGTTTTGTAATGCCAAAGGCCTACCCTCTGTTCAATCCCAAAGCTGAAGGTGTAATAGGCGGGGCAGAGGTAGACCTATATTATCTATCAACGGAACTTGCCAAAGATGATGGTTTTGAAGTCAGTTTTATTGTTGCTGATTATGGGCAAAATGAAAATGAGGTTTGGGAGGGTGTAAATGTTATTAAGAGTTTGAGTTTTAGAAAGAATGGTATCCTTGGTGCCATCAGAATATGGAGTGCATTAAAAGTTGCCAATGCTGATGTATATATGACAAAGACGGCATCGCTGGGAGTGCCGCTGATAAAGAGTTTCTGTAGGTTGCATAAGAGACGATTTGTTTATCGTACCGCGCATAAATATGAGTGTGATGGAACTTATAGTAGAGAGCTTTGGCTAAGTGGAAAGGCCTTTGCCTGGTCGCTGCAAAGGGCAGATAAGGTGTTTGCACAGAATGTGGATGATTCCCGGAATTTGCAAAAGACTATTGGTGTAGAATCTGTAGTGCTGGGCAATGGTCATCGTTTGCCAAAGCTGGGTGATTGTGAGAAAAAAACAATTTTATGGGTTGGTCGAACAGCGGATTTTAAGAAGCCTGACAAATATTTATCTCTGGCCCGTCAATTTCCTGACGAGCATTTTGTTATGATCTGCCAGCACGCAACCGGCGATGATAAATATGATGAGTTGCTCACCGATGCCGCTAAGATCGATAATCTTCAGTTTCACACCAAGGTCCCGTTCACCGAGGTTGACGCGTTCTTCGCCACCGCCAAAATTCTTGTCAACACCAGCGACTCCGAAGGGTTCGCCAACACATTCATCCAGGCCGCCAAAGCCGCCGCCGCGATACTAACATTAAACGTAAACCCCGACGGCTTCCTGAACAAATACGATTGCGGCAAATGTGCCAAAGGCGATCAACAGCAGCTTGCAACCGACCTTACCCACATGCTCAAAGACGACAACTACATCGACCTCGGCCTAAACGGCAGAAAATACGCCCAAGCCAATCACGACATAACAAAGATCGTAGAGCAATACAAAAAAACATTCCACACCCTAGCCTCATCCCGTACTCTGACCAAATAGCCCGCCAATGCAGGAATTAAAAAGGGGCCAAAGCTCTATCCAGCTCCAGCCCCTGTGATCACAGAATATACCAACCTTCAAGTCCTTTTATCGTCTGCTGCCGCGCTCGCGCTCTGGATTAGCGTCAGCCCCACCAATACGCTGTCTCAAAGCAGCCAGCTTAGCTCTCGCTTCTTCTTCGGTCAACTCGCCAGCCTGAACTGCGGCACGAATTCTCTCAGCAGCTTTTGCGTATTTTGCCCTGAGGTCTCCACCATTCTCTCTCTGGGCCATTCTCTCTCTGATCTCACGATACTTCGCGTTAGCTTCCTCACGAGTCAGATCACCACGCTCAACAGCTTCCTCGATACGTCTCTTGATACCTTCCCAGTCCACATCGCTGCGATTGTTCTGGCCCATCCTCTCCATGATCGCAGCCATCTTCGCTCTTGCTTCTTCTTCGGTCATATCACCAGCTTGGACAGATGCCCTTATTCTCGCAGTGATAGCATCGATATCTAACCTTTGTTCTCCGCCGGCTCTTTTCTTTTTATCGTCAATGGCCTGACCGATCCGCCTGCGAAGGTTAGCCAGTTTTTCCTTAGCCTCTTCTTCGGTCATCCTACCCGCTTCGACAGCGGCACGGGTTTTCGCAGCAACTTCTCTGTATGTTGCCCTGAGGTCTACACCTTTGTCACCTTGGGCCATTTTTTTCCGGATCGCTGCCAGTTTAGCACGACCTTCTTCTGCGGTCATCTCACCAGCCTGAACTGCGGCTCTGATTCGGGCAGCAATAGCATCAATATCGACATCCTTCTTCTCGCTGGCAGCAATTCGTCTCCTGATCCCTGCCAATTTCTCCCTTGCTTCTGCTTCGGTCATATCGCCTGCATCAACGGCTGCCTTTAGACGAGCGATAATACCATCCCAGTCAACATCACTCTTTTTATCATGAGCTGCTGCAAGACGCTCTCTTAATGCCGTATATTTTGCTTTGGCTTCTTCTTCTGTGATCTTACCTGCCTCGACAGCAGCCTTGATCTCTTCAACTGCCGCGGCATATCGTTGACGCAAACCCTCACCTCTGTCACTGTCTCCCATCTTCGATCTGATTGCTTCCATCTTGGCTCTGCCTTCTTCAGCAGTCATCTTGCCAGCCTGAACCGCGGCCCTGATTCGCTTGCCGATTGCTTCCAGATCGACTTCTTTCTCACCCCTGGCTCCGCCATCTTTTCTGATCGCTTCCATCTTAGCACGACCTTCCTCAGGTGTTATCCTGCCCGCTTCGACTGCCGCCCTAATCTTGGCAGCAATGGAATCTAAGTCAACATCCTTCACAACCCTGACATCTCTCTTGTCTTTTGAGTAAGCATTCTTCTCGATCGCAACCATCTTTGCTTCTGCGACATCAAGAGTCATCTTACCCGCATCAACCTGCGCCTGTAGTTTTTCCCAGATACTGTCAAGATATGCTTCGGTCCTGTCATTTTTCTCCTCACCGTATGCAAAACCGAATGGCAGAACAATAACCGCCACCAGCAAAACAATGAACTGAAATCTGCGTCTACTAACATTTTTTTGAGGGGTTGTGATAATCATTCTAAATCTCCTTTCAAGGAATCCGCCGCTGTTGATCTCACTTGCCATCGCCGGCGGACGGATAGCCGGATGAGCAATAAACTCTACTATAGATAAAAGCGTATTAGCATAAAACTTTCGCCCAGGCTTCAAACATGATACCACCAACTCATCGCAGCATATTTCCTCCATCGCACGCAAATTACGCTGTGCCAACCATACCACAGGGTTCCACCAGAAACATACACAAGCCAGCCACTCGACCCAGCGAACCAGATGGTCGCAACGCCGCACATGCGCCAGTTCATGCGCCAATATCAACTCCTGCTGCACGGCGTCCATCTGTTCCAGCAATGCCAAAGGAATAATAACCTTAACCTTCCCGCCAGACCACCAAACCATCGGTGTAAGACGTGCTCCCGTCGTATAGATTGTCGGAACATTCTTCAGCCCCAATCGCTCTGCGATCCTTGCTGCCGAATTCTGCAACTTCTGCGAACCTGCCTGACATTCCGCTGATAGCATACAACTGAAACGATAAACCCGAACAAGCGACCATCCAAGTACGATCAAACTTCCCGCCAGCCAGATAGGCGGCAGCCAAACTCTAACATACTCCAATACCACCGAACCTGTCCGGGCAATAAGCCAACCGCTTTGCGAACCTCCGCTCTCTGCCGCTGCACCATCAGAAACCGTTTCACCATGATAGTACCCCTGGGTTGAACCGTCCATCACACTTACAGCAGCCACGTCCGCTCGCGGAAATTCAATAACCCCGACCGTCATTACCGGCGGTGTCAGCAATTTCACAAAAACAAGCAGCCAAAGCAAATGCGCAAGACCCGCCCGCTTGCCCTTTGCTCCAGCAGCAAGCGCCGCGATCGCAAGCGCCACTGAGAACAAAGCATTACTAAGCCCAAACTCTAAAAAGAATTCGGTCATCATTCTCCCTCCCCATCGAGTATAGCTCGTATTCGGTCGATCTCATCGCGGGATATTTTCTTCTCCTCGACAAGATGTGTGATCAAAGGCGCAAACGAACCCGAAGTCAATTTCGACGCCAGCATCTCCAACTGCCTGCCCGCATAAGCCTGCCTGGATACAGCAGGTGAGAACAAATGAACCGACAGCCCCCGGTCACGAACAACAAAGCCCTTGTCCTCAAGCCGTTGCAATAGTCTCTGAACCGTCCCGTGCTGCGCCTTACTCGCGTCAGGATAAAGTTCCTCGCGTATCTGCCGAGCGGTCAACTGACCGTTCTGCCAAAGCAGATCCATCACTGCAAGCTCAGCATTAGCCAACGGCGGATGATTCATTATATAATATCTCCATGTATAAACTTTGAACTACGACTCTATGTCGTAACATTACGACACAGTGTCGTATATGTCAACCAAAAAATAAAAAAAAGGCTCCGGGATCAATAGTGTTCGGCACTGGATTTGCATTGCTTTTTTGCCCTGAAAATATTTTTCACAAATTTCCTATTTAAAATTTGCGCTAGCCTCTATGTTATGCTTTAATAGCCTTCATGGGTTCAAAACGCAAGAAAATCAAA
>DAOWHR010000452.1 GCA_030641315.1 Anaerohalosphaeraceae bacterium
AATAACATTTTCAGCGATAGTGTCAAGAGCAATAAAAAATAAGTCAGTCATTGCGGTTATCAGTTTTTGCTACCAAGGTGCCTCTTCGTATGGTCCAAGGGGGCCTTTTGATGCTGGTTTTGGTCTTGCATTTATTATTGCCTGTGCGAGCTGGATGTCATTTTTTCGTGTCAGTTTGATGTTTGACAAGTCGGTTTCGACGATGAAAACGGGTATATTGAGTGCCTCGACGAGGTTTGCGTCGTCTGTAATGGCGGTTCTGTCGAGATTCGGGAGGTTGGCGTAGGCTTTTTTGAGGAGTTTGGCGGCGAAGACCTGGGGTGTTTGTGCCTCGTAAAGGCCCGTGCGGTCGATGGTTGCGATGATCCTACCTTCTGCGACTTTTTTTATTGTACCGTTGATGGGGCAGGCGAGCATCGCTGCTTGTTTTTCGGCGGCGAGGGCGAATACGTCATCGAGCCAGGTTTCAGTGAGGCATGGGCGGGCGGCGTCGTGTACGGCGACGAGGTCTATGTCGTCTTTGACGAGAGCCAGTGCCTTTTGGACGGTTTCAAAGCGTTCGGTGCCGCCGAGGGAGAGTTTAACGCCTGAGAAGGACAGGGTTGCGCCCCATCTGATCTTAACGGATTCTTCGTCTTCCGGAGAGATTGCGAGGATGATCTGTTTGACATCGTCTCGTTTGAGGAAGATGTCAACACTGCGCAGGAAGGCGGGGCGGCCTGCGATGTCTACGAAAGGCTTTTTTTCTTTGCCAGCGAAGCGTGTGCTAGCTCCTGCGGCACATACTATAACGGCTATTTTACTCATTGCCGGACTCCTGATAGATTGAATGTACGGAGGGATTTTACCGGTTTAATCCCGTTTTATAAAGGGAAAAGTTATTGGGCGGGTAATAAAAAAAGCGTCCCTGACCGGTCTGGATCAAGGACGCTTTTTATTTGAAGATGTTATACTTTTAGAGTAGTTCTTCCTGGAGCCATTGTGCGCCCATTATCGCAAGGTCGAGTAGGTTTACTTTGCAGTCGTCGTTTAGGTCCGCTAGCGGGCATGGGTAAGTTGTGTCTGCTATTGTTGAGGTGTATATTATGCCGCAGCGTCTGTCTTCGAGTTCAAGGTATACCGCGAGCGGCTGCGGGTCGGCGACAGGTATTGCGAAATTTAGAATATTCAAACTTTGTGGAGAATAGATTCCGCAAAAACTGCCGAGACGATTTCCATCGATGTCATAGATCGTGATCCATGTTCGTGAGGAGTTTGTGTTTATGCCGCACGGTGCGAGGTCGGGTGCGTGCGTGAAGAGTTCGGCTGGCAGGTCCATGTAGTTGCTTACGTTAAGAGTGTAGCGGTTTTTTAGGGTGCCTGCATAGTCTTCGACTACTTTTTTGACTACGTGGAGGTGCGGTTTTGGTATTTCTTCGTAGCAGTTGGAGTTTACCTTGAAGCGGTATGTGGGGCCGCTGCCGTCGGTGTATGTTGTTAAATAAAGCCCGATCATTTTACCTGATCCATTGCGTGCGTTGATGGTTGTCTGATAATGTTCGTCTGTTTCGGAATTGGGCAGGACCGCAAGGTATGAGGTATCTGTGGTGGTGAAGTCTACCTGTTCAGATACGTAACCGTATCCGGATGGATGGGATGAGTCCCTGTATGTTTTGATGGTCAGTTCGTACTCAACAGCCCCGGTTACTGGTTCCCATTCGAAGATTATTCCCGGCTGGTGTTCGGGGTATGGGTCGGAAGTTGCAGATTCTATGTTGTTGTTGTCCCAGGGGCTTGTCATGTGCATTATTTCATGGAAGTTGATATCGAAGTTTTCTTTTTCGTAGTCTGTCATTGTTGTCAGATCAAAGGGATGGTATGCTGATCTGTAGTTACCCGGCAGAGTGGATTCAGATCCTGTGGTATGGATGACAGCTGCAACGCCAAGGTCGTTTTGCAGTGGTAGATTTGCGGCGGCGTATCTGCTTGATTCGGGGTAATAGTATGTGTCTATGCCAGCGACAGAGCCTGATGAGTCGCTGAAGTAAAATTCCGGTTCCTGGTCGGTATAGTAATGAATCGGCAAGTAGTTGAATCTGCATATTCCGGCGAGGTCGTGCTGTTGGAGTACTGTAAGATTGATCCATCTTGAGAGGTTGTTCGAGTCTATTGCTTCCGGGATGAGGTCGTCGTGGTCGGCCATGATCTGGAATTTGTATTCTCCCGGTGTCCATGTGATAGCGAATGCGTGCTCGGCGTATTGTCCTATGTCTAGTGATGTTGTCGCGGAGAGATCCATATATCCTGTGCCTATGTACGGTTCGCCGTTTCGTGTCGCGTTTACAATTTTAGCGAAAAGTTCTTGTCCTGCGCCTGCTGTCCATGGTGCGCCGAGGTTGTGTACCTTAAACGTGTACCAGGTCCAAGGCTCGGCCTGGTATGTTATTACTGAGGTTGGTATATCAATTTCCCTGATGATGAGGTCGGGCTGAGTCATTTTTGAGAAGTAGTAATCATATTCAGAAACCCCGCCGGTTCCACGTTCGTTGTAGTCGTGGACATGAAGTATCTTAGTTTGTTCGTTGTATGTAAATGTCAGCGTATGTTTGCTAAAGCCGAAATCATATACCGCAACGAATGGGTTGCCCGGGTAAACGATTGTGATCGTGTCCCAGTCGCAGTCGTAGGGATGGCATTTTCCGTATGCGTGTATGTCGAGGTTATTTCTGAGCGTTCCCGGAGTCAGGAGGATTCTTGTGATGCCTCCGGTGGCCGTGTCGTTGTTTAGCCATGCACCGAAAAAATCATGAATTGTAACTTCGGCAGATGCGATCGGCGCAAACGCGGTTAGGAGTAATACAAAAAGGATTGCTGGAGTGGTTAATTTTCTTTTCATTTCATTTCCTCTCAAAAAAACCAATAGTGTTATAAGTGGTTGAATTTACTCAGTACCCATTATATAGACTGATGGGCCGATAATAAAGCGAAATCCTATGCTTGAAGGAAGTTTAGAGGTGGATTGGTGATTATTCTATTGTTAAGGCTTGTTTTCTTAGTGATCTGACAGCATTTGTTGTTGTTTTTATTGCGAAATCTATATGTTCTTGTGTGGTGAAGCGTCCGAGTGAGTATCTAATTGAGCCGCATGCTATGTTTTCGGGGATTCCCATTGCCAGTATTACATAACTTGCAGCGTTTTCTGCTGAGGAACATGCTGATCCTGATGATATTGCCAGTTCCGGCATTGCTTTCATAAGATCGGCAGCTTTCAAGTCGTCGAATCTTAGGTTTAGGATGTGTGTCATTCTTTTTTCGGGGTGGCCGTTGAGAGAGACATCAGGGATGTTGGTTTTTATGCCATCGTAGAGACGGTCGGCGAGAGTTTTGAGGCGTACGCGTTCTGCTGGTGCTGTTTCGAGGTATATTTCGCACGCTTTTGCCAGGCCTATGATACCGGGGGTGTTTAGTGTTCCTGGCCGAAGTCCGTTTTCGTGGCCTCCGCCGTGGATTATCGGTTTTGGTGTTACGGCTGGTTCGTTTCGTACGTAGAGTGCGCCGATGCCTTTAGGGGCGTATATCTTGTGGCCTGAGAGGCTCAGCAGGTCGATGTTCATTGCTTTTACGTCGATTGGCGATTTTCCGACAGCTTGTGTTGCATCGGTGTGGAAGGGGATGTTGTGTTGTCGTGCTATTTTGCCGATCTCGGCCATTGGATGTAGAGTGCCGATCTCGTTGTTGCCTGCCATCAGTGAGATGAGGATGGTTTTGTCTGAAATCGCATCTTTGAGTTGTTCAAGGTCGATCATTCCCTGGCCGTCAACTGGCAGTAATGTTACTGAAAAGCCCTTTTTTTGGAGGTATTTGCAGGGTGCGAGTACACCTTTGTGTTCGGTGACGCAGGTTATGATATGATTGCCTTTTGCGGCGTATTTTTCAGCGATGCCTAGTATCGCAATATTGTCGGCTTCTGTTGCTCCTGCGGTGAATACGATCTCGTTTGGCTCTGCGTTTATGAGACATGCTACGGAGATGCGGGCATTTTCTACGGCATTGCTTGCTGTGATGCCAATCTGGTGTGTGTGGCTTGCTGCGTTGCCGAAGTGTTCGGTGAAGTATGGTAGCATTGCCTGTAAAACGGCTGGGTCGACAGGGGTGGTCGCACTGTAATCAAGGCAAACTGGAATTTTCATAGTATATCTTCTTTCGTGTGATTTTGTGTACGGATAATCCGCATTTTACTTCTGGAGATTACGTGAATCGTATTTCGTGTCTTTATTTTAACGAAAAAAGGAATCGGCGTCAATGTTTTTGTCTAAACATCGACTTGTTTTATATGTTCGGCAGGCATTCCAGACTTACTTCATGCGCGCATTTATCTTTGCCGCAATGCTTTAAGCCTTGTGATCTGTATTTTAGATAGCCGTCAGCAAAAACCGTAACCACAGTATCGTAAGTTCGGGCAAGTTGCTTGGCAGCTATGAAATTAGCGCCCGATGAGACTCCTACGCAGTGATCGAATTGTTCTTCGATCTGCTTTGCGGCAGTGACGGCTTGATCGGTGGAGACGCATATCACTTCGTCGATAAGTGGGTTAAGTCCTCCTTTGCCGTCTGATGCAATTGCCGGGATGAATCCGTCTCCGATGCCCTGTATTCCATGGCTTCCCTTTGTTCCTCCGCTCATTACTGCTGATTCTGTCGGCTCGACGGCGACGATTCTGACGTTGGGAAATAATTCTTTAAGTGCGATTCCTACCCCTATGAGGGTGCCGCCGGTTCCAACGCCTGCGACAAATGCATCGATCTTTTTGGAGAATTGTTGTATCTGGCGGATAATCTCTTTGCCTGTTGTGAGTTTGTGACACTGTACATTCAGTGGGTTTGAAAACTGGTCAGTATTGAAAAATCCAGGCTTTTTTGCCATTTCATCACGGATTGCGGCAGCTTCAGCGAAGTCACCATCCGAACATAGTATAAGTTCCGCTCCAAGGTCCTTTATCAGCTTTTTTCGCTCATCTGTCATGTTCTGCGGCATTATAAAGACTGATTTGTATCCCTTTTTTTTGGCGTAACAACTGAGTGAAATGCCGGTATTTCCGCTGGTTGCTTCAACGATTGTCATTCCTGGTTTTAATGACCCTTTTTTTTCGCTTTGCTCGATAATATATTTGGCTATGCGATCCTTTATGCTTCCGCATGGATTTGTGCATTCCAGTTTAGCGTATATTCTGCCGATTTTAATGAGCGGCGTTTCTTTCCATTCCAAGATAATATCTCCTGGGCAAGCATATTATGGCTTTGCTGCCTAATTGGCATTAATCCTATTCTAATGGTATGGATATTAGCAAATTATTCCAAATTTGTCTATGTTTTTCTGTTTAAATATAATTAAGAATGTTGGCTGATTGTTTTGAAGATGCCGGAACTGAACAAAATATATTGAAATGTGGTATATATTGGTGGTTAGCGCTTTATATATTCGATTTATAGTGTAGAATCAATCTGCAGGGGAGGTTTTTGCGCTGAAATTGCGTATTTTTGTAGATTATTTCGGTATTCCTCAGTTGTGTAATGCCGACTAAAGTAGGTAGTGTTCGTGTTACGGCTATTTGTTCTGCCGGAATGGTTTTTTATGGTACAGAAGGTATTTACAATTCTGTTGTATGCGGCAATGGTCGCGGGCTGGTTTAGTACCTGCTATGGCGAGGATGGAGCTGTTGCTGACGCTGCTGTTAAGAGCGAAGAAGATAAGGAGAACGGCGAGGTCGAACTGCGGCTGTATAAGGGGGCATTATTGCAGGGGCCTTCCGATCAGAACCGTGATGATGCTGTTGTTGTTCTATTGAGGCGTACCGACGTTGAGGGCCGCGTAATACTTCTTGAAGCTCTTGGTTCTAAGGACAATTCTGAGGCCAGAAAGGCAGTCTGCCGTGGTCTGATCAAGAGCCGTGAGTGGAGCGGTTCGCTTAAGGGGGCGAATGATTTTTTCGAGCCTTTGATGGGTATGCTTGTCGAGGCAGAAGGCGATGAGGCCAAACTTGCGGCAGAGGCACTTCTTATGTACCCGTATTACCAGGTGCGGAACCAAATCGGTAAGCTTGTTCACGGTGAGGGTGCAGTTAAGAATGGCAGGCTCAACGCGATCTATTATTTGAGTCTTGTTCCCGGCGAGAAGTCGGCGATCCTTGAGCTTGTGGATATTCTTGTCGATGAGGACAAAGATGTTGCTGCTGCGGCAGGTGAGGCTCTTCCTTACTGGGTTCCCAAGGGAGCTGACAGAGCGGAAGTTGTTCGTGATCTTCAGAAGAAAAGTCCCAGCGAGATAATCCGTGATCGTATTGACTATCAGCGTAAGGAGATGAGACGGCTTGAAGATGAACTAAAGATGTGGCGTGATCTTTACGTCAAGTCGCTCGATGCCGAATATGACACAGCAGCAGAGTCCGATCGAGGCGGTATATTGTTCTCCAAGCTCAGTGCGGCGCCTGGTGTTGTTAAGGTTTGGGCGTTGCAAAAGGTATCTCAGCGTTCTGCGAGTGTAGTTTTGCCTGCAGGTTTTGGTGATCGTCTTATAGGTTTGCTTGGAGATGCTGACAGAGAAGTCCGGCTTGAGACGGCGAAGGTTCTGACCAAGATGAGCGATGAGTTGAATCCAGCTGAAAAGCTTCTTGAGAGTATTAAGGCCGAACAGGACGGTGGGGTAAGGCTCGCGATGTTTGAGGCTTTAGGCGAGGCGTGTTATTTTGCTTTTTCACCAAACTCTGCGATCAAGCTGCCTGACGGTATTCGGCAGGAGACCCTTAAAGAGGCTGGCGAATATGTCAAGCAGGAAGATGCTGACAGTGCGAAGATGGGCGTCGAAGTGATACGTAAGCTGCTGGAGCCAAACAAGCTGGCGGCCGAGGAAAAAGAGAAGTATCTTTTGATGGTTGCCCAGAGGTACAGTCTTGAAAAGGGGAAAGGAAGCGTACTTGAAGGTGATTTGCTTGGCAGTATGGCTAAGATATGTAATCAGACAGCCAACCGCGAGAAAGCCGGCGGATTGTTTAAGCGGTCGTTCATTGACGGGCTGGCTGTAAAGAACCCTGACGCTGTGCGTGATGCGAGCGTTACCGGGCTGGCAAATCTTGACAAGGGGATCGCTCTAAGTGAGTTTCGTTCACGGAAGCTGTATGCCGACGGCAGTGTTAAGGTTCGTACGGCAGTTATCAATATCGCAGGTGAAGCGGGCAAGGCGGAAGATCTTGAATGGCTGCTAACCAAGCGTGGGGCGAGTAATGGCGAGGGCGGGCTTGTATGGGACGCTATGCGGTCGATATTGCAGCGGCAGGGTTCGGCAGTAATTGTTGACTGGGCCGAGAAGCTTCGGTCGGCTGGCGCTGGCAGTGAGCAGGTTCAGGGATTGCTTGAGACGGGTATCAAAAAGGCTGAAGGAGAGAATAACGCCGAAGTGCTGAAGCTGGCTAAGGGTAAGCTGAGGCTGCTGCTTATTGACGGGCATATTACCGCGGGTGAGTTTGAAAAGGTCGCTGAGGTATTTACGGCAAGGCTTGTCGAAGGGGATGTCAGCAGGGGTGACAGGCTTGCGGTCAGGGTTGATATTTACCTTGGCAGCGAGGCGGAGATGGATGCGAAGAAGAAAATTGTCGAGATTCTTTGCGGTGTTAAGGCGGCAGAGGACAGAGTTCAGGGGGCATGAATCGTAAAGGGGTGCGATGGGCATGTCAATCCTCAGCCTGTTGTGGAAGCTAAGCCAGCGACAACAGAAAAACCCGTGGTTGAGGTGAAAGCTGCCGATGCTGCTAAGATCGAAGCGGTTAAGGCTGATCCGGCTAAGCAGGTTGCTGAGACAGTTAAGAAACAATAGCGGAAGCTGTGAGCTATTTCTTTTTCGGCAAGTTAGCCTTCGGGGGTTTTATTTCGTTTATTAGTTCAGTTATTTTTGATCTCATCCATTTTTCCGATTCGGCACCTTTGTAGTTTAGTTCGCCGTACCACCAGTATCTTACGAATCCATTTTTGTCGATGAGGTAGATGCTCGGCCAGACGTTGTTTGCCCATGCGTTCCAAATTTCTTTGTTATTGTCAACGGCGATGGGGTAGTACATATCTGATTTGGAGGCTTCCTTTCGGACATTTTTGAATGAGCGTTCGTTTTCGAGTTCCGGTGTGTGTATGCCAATGACTCGGAAGTGTTCTGGCGGGAAGATCTTTTGCCAGTAGTTGTAGACGGGGAGGTTGCGTTTGCAGTTGATGCAGTTGAATGCGTAGAAGTGTACGACGGTTACTTTGCCGGTCAATTCGGATGAGTCCAGCAGTGGAGAATTAACCCATGTCTGGGTGTTTATGGCAGGAGCCTTGCATGCTACTGACGGTATCTTCGAGATGTCGAATAAGGGGCCGAAGACGGTGCTGTATATCTTAAGCTGTGATTTGGAGAGTAATGAGACAATGCTGTTCTCTGTTTTTGAGTGCAGTTTTCTGAAGTAGTTCTGGTTCTGGATTTCATTTTTGTATGGCGGTTTCTCCCTTGCGGCGGCGAGTGAGTTGCTGAGGTTGTCGAGCAGGATGCGTATGCTGAGGGTTTGCTGATCGTTCAGGCTGAGTTGGGCTGATACATCGGTTTCGAGGATGGCTGCGAGGCCCTTTGCCTGCCAGAGTATCTGTTTTAGGCGGAGGTATTGTTTTGGGGTCAGGGTTTGTTCAAGTTCCATTTTAAGCAGGTCGAGCAGGGGTGTTGCGGTTTTGGCCCTTACGTCCGGGGCGGAGTCGCGGAGTTTCCATAGCAAGGAGCTAGTATAGGTGAAAGTACTGAGTTCATGTCTGGCCATAATTCTTCTGATGGGAGTCCCGGCAACTTCCCGCGCAGAAGGCGTTTGGCGCATAGGAGAGAATCGCCTA
>DAOWHR010000474.1 GCA_030641315.1 Anaerohalosphaeraceae bacterium
CAGCGAAAGAGGGAGTTGAGGATTTTCTCGGGCTGACCAAGCAGCAGCTTATTTTCAAACTACTCAAGGAACGTATCCGCCAGAACGGTTTGATGTTTGGCGAGGGCGTGCTTGAGGTTCTGCCTGACGGTTTCGGATTTTTACGAAGTCCTACATACAATTATCTGTCATCGCCGGACGATGTTTATGTCTCGCCGTCGCAGATACGCAGATTCGGTCTTCGGAGCGGACATATTGTTTCCGGCCAGATAAGGCCCCCGAAAGAAAGCGAAAAGTATTTCGCGTTACTGCGAGTTGAGGCGATCAACTATCACGAACCGGACAAACTGGCTGCAAAGCCTGTATTCCGCGACCTGACCCCGCTGCACGCAGAGGAAAGGATCATCCTTGAGACGACTTCTCAGGAACTGAGTACCCGAATAATCGATCTTGCTACCCCGATAGGCCGTGGCCAGCGAGGTTTGATCGTAGCACCTCCTCGAACGGGTAAGACAGTACTGCTGCAGAAGATGGCAAACGCTATCAGCGTCAACTACCCGGACATTAAGATGATCGTTCTGCTGATCGACGAAAGGCCGGAAGAAGTAACTGAAATGCAGCGTAAAACAGCGGAGGATGTCGAAGTAGTAAGCTCGACATTTGACGAATCTTCATCGCGTCACTGCCAGGTCGCTGAGATGGTCATCGAAAAGGCTAAACGTATGGTCGAGTACGGCGAAGATGTTGTGATACTGCTTGACTCTATCACTCGTCTTGCGAGAGCTTATAACACTGAGATGCCCCACTCAGGCAAGATCCTGACCGGTGGTGTTGACGCAAACGCGATGCAGATGCCCAAGCGTTTCTTCGGAGCGGCAAGAAATATCGAGCATGGCGGATCACTAACCATCATCGCTACCGCGCTGGTGGATACGGGGTCCAAAATGGACGAGGTCATCTTCGAGGAATTCAAGGCAACGGGCAACATGGAACTGCACCTTGACAGGCGTTTGATGGACAGGCGAACTTTCCCGTGCATTGACATCAGCAAGAGCGGCACCCGAAGAGAAGAACTGCTGCTTGACAATAAGGAACGCGAGCTGATATTCAGGCTGCGTAAGGTTCTTAGTGAGATGAATATGACCGAGGCGGTCGAATTGCTTAAAAACAGGCTGAGCAAGTGCGCAAGCAATGCTGAATTCCTGATGTCGATGAGCATGGACTAAGAACAAAAACCCGGCTTTACTTTGTCGGTGAAATAGTTTACTATAAAGCTCCGACAGCGTTCACTGTCGGAGCTTTTTTTAAGTTAGATGTTACACAGATGTTATTTTTTTGGGTAAACGAGAATTATGGCAGAAGAACTCAGTACAGTATACGATCCGAAAGCGACAGAAATAGCGGCAAGTGATGTTTGGGCAAAAGGCAACTACTTCCACGCGGACCCAACAAAAGAAAGCGTCATGGGTAATTACTGCATCGTGATACCGCCTCCCAATGTTACGGCCGCTCTGCACCTGGGTCATGCCCTCAATAATACATTGCAGGATATTCTGATACGTTTTAAACGTATGCAGGGGTATAACACGCTTTGGATGCCGGGGACGGACCATGCGGGGATCGCTACGCAGACGGTTGTTGAAAAACGACTGCTGGCCGAAGAAGGCCATGGACGCAAATATTACGGACGCGAAAAATTCATCGAACGTGTCCAGGCGTGGAAAGATGAGTACGAAACCTGCATCATAGGTCAGCTTAAGAGCATGGGGTGCTCGTGTGACTGGGAGCGGGTTCGGTTTACGATGGATGAGGTTTGCGCGAAAGCTGTGCGGGCTAACTTCTTTAAGCTGTTTGCTGACGGGCTTATCTACAGGGGCAAACGACTTGTCAACTGGGACCCTGCGACGCAGACGGTGCTTGCTGACGATGAAGTCGAGCATCAGTCGGTAGCGGGATTTTTCTGGTATTTGCAATATCCACTTGTCGAATCGGTTGAGGTTGACGGGGTTACTATCGAACATGTAACCGTCGCGACTACTCGCCCGGAGACTATGCTGGGCGATACCGCGGTCGCTATGAATCCAAGGGACCCGAGAGCAAACGCACTGGTAGGGAAAAAGGTTCTGCTGCCTATAGTCGGCAGGCAGATAACTATCGTAGCTGACGAACATGTTGTATTGCCGGACCCGAACAGTGAAGACGACAAAGCAAAATTCTCTACCGGATTTTTGAAAGTGACTCCCGCACATGACCTGGACGACTGGCAGATAGGGCTTAGGCACGATCTGGAAGTGATAAACATCATGGCCCCGGATGGCTCGATCAGCGACAAGCACGGCTGGGACGATGCTGATACCGCTGAAGCGCAGAACCTGCTTGGCATGGATCGGTTTGAGGCGAGGGAAGCTATCGTCGAATGGTTCAGGAGTGAAAACCTGCTGCAGGAAGTTCGGGAGTACGCACACGAGGTTGGGCACAGCTATCGCAGCCATGTTCCTATTGAGCCTTATCTGTCGGACCAATGGTATGTCGCGGTTAAAAAAGAAATTCCTCACCTGGCTGAAAAGTTCGGAACCGGATTAATCGATGGCACAGACGTTCCGAAGAATTCGCTTGCAGGTCTCGCGATTGCTCCCCTGCTCGACAGCAGACTGAAATTCACACCAGACAGATACGCCGCCACATACAAAAACTGGCTTGAAAATCTGCGTGATTGGCCGATAAGCAGACAGCTTTGGTGGGGACACAGGATACCGATCTGGTCCGCAATCAACTGCAATGCACCTGAAGGAAAAGATTATAACACCCAGCAAGGAGTTGACGATGAAGGCAATACAGTCACATATGTCTGTGTCGCTCCCGAAGCGATTGAATCTGAAAAACAATTAGAAGGACTTGGTTTCATACGTGACGATGATGTGCTTGATACGTGGTTCAGTTCTGCACTGTGGCCATTTAGTACGCTTGGATGGCCCGATGAAAATGACGCACTGGACGCTTATTATCCGGGCAATGTTCTGTGTACCGCTCGCGAGATCATTACGCTCTGGGTTTCGCGGATGGTTATGATGGGGCAGTACTGCGTTGGAGATATTCCGTTTACCGACGTATATATTCATGCGATGATCCAGGACGGTAAGGGACGCAAGATGAGTAAGAGTCTCGGTAACGGGATCGATCCGCTTGTCGCGATAGACAGCCACGGGGCTGACGCGATGCGATTTACGCTTGCGAATATGACGACGGACACGCAGGACGTTCGTATGCCGGTCGCACCGATGGAACTGCGGGACGGAAGGACCGTCAACACATCGCCGAAATTCGACATCGGCAGAAACTTCTGCAACAAACTTTGGAACGCGTCACGGTTTGCGATGATGAACCTTGACGGTACTGACGTCGAGCAGTTTGATGCCGCGAAAATGGTAACAGCGGATAAATGGATATTGTCACGCCTTGCCAATACGGTTAAGGAAGTGACCGCCCTTCTGGACGAATACAAATACAACGAGCCTCTCAACTCTATATACAAATTCTTCTGGAACGATCTTTGCGACTGGTACCTCGAGTGGGCAAAGCCGCGAATGAATGACGAGAAGCAAAAGCCAATCGCTCAAAACGTGCTTGCGTTCGTTCTTGATCAGACGTTGCGGCTGCTGCACCCGTTCGTGCCCTTCATTTCGGAAGGTATATTCCAGGGCCTCAACGACATCGTGCCGGTCCGCGGCTTGAAAGGCATCGCTGATGCTAAGCAATCGGACGCTTTGATAGCAGCACAGTGGCCGGAAGGTATGGATGGGTTGATCG
>DAOWHR010000033.1 GCA_030641315.1 Anaerohalosphaeraceae bacterium
ATCCTAAACAAACAATAAACTCAAAAAAGCAAATGCTCGAAACGGTTCTGACTGCGTCCGAATGAGGTTTTGTGATTTTGCCGCTGGAATGTTTATTTGTTTTGTATTTCAATATTCGGATTTCGCATTTGGGCAACACGCGCTGGCGATTCGGGCTGCTGTGGCTTTTACCAGCGGCGTTAGAAATCCTCACAACGGCCTAAACCTATACCTAAAAAGTTTAAGTGCTCTAATGTAAATACTTCTCTTCAAACTCCGTCAATGTCATATCTGTCGATGGCAACATGATCATCATTACCGGGCTGTCAATTGATGACATAATCATTGGTTCATATTTATATCGTCCGTCAAATTCGATCAGAATTTTTTCTCCCACATGTTCGGTCGTATAAGTCTTTACTCGCTGTCTGGCATCTTTCTTTAATACTACTGTCAATCGGATATCGCGTCTGTCGGGTGCAACAACAAGATTGGCCGCTGTGAGGCTCTTAATATCCGCCTCGGTTAAAATGGTCCGGCCATCTTCTGAGCTGAATGTTATTTTAACATCTTTTCTAAGTTGCTTTCCTTTAAGCGGAATCGTTTCTTTGTGAGTTTCATGTTCGATGGCCTGCCATCCATCCGGGGCATCAAAGAGGTCATCCGGCAAAGGAATGTCCCATTGGATATTGTCCAGAGTCAATCGCCTTACCACACCGGCATTATCTTTGAAAGTCGACTGTACACGCAAAGGGACCGCTGTTTTGCTGTTGACCCATACTTTGGTCAGGCCGGTGTAAGGACATTGCGGGAAAACATCTTCCAGCGAGGCACTAAAGACTACTGTATCAACGCCTGCGATCTGCTCGGTGTGTTCCTTTCGGGTTTGATCGGAAGTCAGTTTCTCGATAAGCCCCCACATCCGGACAGCAGCACTGTCTATCTCACTGCCATCGGCTTTCTTATTTATTATCTGGCGATGATATGTTCTGGGGCCATTGGGTTTGTAGACGATGCGAACATTGCCATTTTCAGTTTGTTTTCTGATCACAACATCACTTACAGCAGTTGATGTTCCCATTATCTCGATGCGAGAAAGGCCGGGATCTTTTAAATACACGTTGGACTGAACATCTACATCAAACAGGTTGTCGTTTGCTCCCTGCCCTTTTACCTCTACCGTTGAAACACATTGCATTGTTCTGAGGGACCGGATCTGCTTGACAACATCGGCCCATGCAACACCGGAACTATCCGGGATGGTCATGATTAAAAACACACCAAATGCAATAAGTGCGGCAACTGCGAATTTTGTTATTTTACTTTGCATAATTGTTCTCCATAGGCCCGGAGTTATGTTGCTTCGAGCCGTATTGTTTGAGTTATTGAAGGCAGTTATCGCAGCGTCTATCGTTTGTTCTTCGCGTTTGT
The DNA here is from genome assembly GCA_030641315.1 of Anaerohalosphaeraceae bacterium. Taxonomy (GTDB): domain Bacteria; phylum Planctomycetota; class Phycisphaerae; order Sedimentisphaerales; family Anaerohalosphaeraceae; genus DAOWHR01. Next base: position 1,411 of record DAOWHR010000033.1, read on the forward strand.
CATCTGGTGTGACAGGATGCTGTTTAGCCTTGAAATATTTTTTTAGCAACTTTTCTATTTTCTCTGCGTTTCTCATACATTCACCTCACTATCCAACTCAGAACGCAGTTTATCAATTCCATAACGGTAGCGACTTTGCGCGGTGTTAATCGAGATGCCAAGCACTCGTGCGATTTCTTTGAACTTTAAATCGCTTTGCAATCGCAGGATAATAATTTCTCGCTGATCAACCGGCAAGTTAGCCAGTGCGATGTCAACTCTTTGATACAGCTCCTTTTTAACCGCCTGCGTTACCGGTCCGCTGTGCGGTTCCTCAAGGGTGCCAAACTCATCAGACTGAATAATCTTATCCCATTTCGATCTTTTAATGCTACGGACCCTGTTTACTACGGAAGTCAGCAGATAGGCCTTTAGGCTGGTGTGTAAACGCAGCTGTCCTGCATTTTCTGCAAACCTTACGAAGACATCGTGTACAACATCCTCGCCTGCATTAACGTCACGAAGCAGCGCAGAAGCCAGAGCCAACATATCAGACTTATACTTCTGGTATATCCTGGTAAGCGCATCTGCGTTGCCATGGCGCAACTTCCAAATAAGCAGCTTATCTTCCAGCATTCAAACTTAACCTTTCAGTTCCGGAACCAACGATCGTCACCATTATGACGCACAGACAGACATTTTAGTCTAAAAAAATAATAAGTCATGCCAATATTGATGGTTTAGTGCGGTTTCAGGATACGCGGGACTTAATTTTCCTGGTCAGTTTAATGCCATCCTGCGTCTTTGCGGGGTGGAGGGCGAGCTGCTTCATTGTGTTAAGGAAGGTGTCGAGCTTGACCGGCTTTGTGAGATATGCGCTGCATCCCATCGCGTGGTAGCGTTCTATTTCGGAAGGGTTATCCGAGCATGTGAGCATGACAACTGGGAGATTTCTTAGTTCCTGATCGGCTCGGATGTGTAGAAGGACCTGCTCGCCGTTGACCTTGGGCATTCTAATGTCCAGCAGGATGAGAAATTCGGTGTCTTTGTCCTGGTGAACGCCTTTTGCGTGTTTGTTCAGGTAATCGAGAGTTGCCTGGCCGTCGCGGAGCCAAACTATCTTGTTATTGATTCCGCATCGCTGGAGGTAGTTTCTGGTTAATATGAAGTGGCTCTGCTCGTCTTCGGCGATAACGATGACTATTTCAGTATCCATATCATAACTCCAATAGAAGTTGCCCCATAATTAGTACTGACTAAACCGGCAAATTGTTCATTAGAAGATGTATATTGGCATAATTGCTACATATCGAGGGAACGGTTCAGGGATTTACATAAGTTTTTGATTGAATTGACCTTATCACCGCCAAGCAGGATGGCTGGAAAGACAGTTTTGTTGTGATTCAAAGGTTCGTCAAGGTCGATGTATTTCCGGCATTTCTCGCCGTCAGGGGTAGATGGTATGGGGGAAAAGTCCGAGAGCATGACACGGATTCCGAGGCTGTTGGCAAAACGTATTGAGTGTTCGAGCTGCTGGAGGTCTGAGTCGGGGTGGCCTATCAGCTCATAAGCTGTGATGCTGCTGGCTAAGGCCCCTGCTGAAACCAGATGGTTTACGGCGGTTGTCAGATCGGTTGAAACGACTTTTGAGCCGGTTTGCTGCTGGAACGATTCGGATGAAGACTCGAAGCCTAAATAAAACGTTTTAAAGCCAGCTCTGACCATAAGTTTCGCCAGTTCAGCATTGATATATCGGGCATGTAAAGCGTTAGGAGAGTGAAGATTGACCGTTATGTCATTGTCAATAATGTAATTAAGGAATGGAACAAGCAGTTTTTGGGGCTGGAAAAGCAAGGCGTCATCATAAAATGCTATATCTGTAACACCGATGCTGATAAGGTTTTTGAGATCGGTGATACATTGATCAAGCGGTCGATGAGTGAATGGCGGACATATCCTGGGTGTTGCGCAGTAGGTGCATTTGAAGGGACAGCCACGAGTGAGCGTCATTGTTGCTGATCTTATTTGCGGATAGAGACCCCAGCGAGGCGGCTGATAGGGCACATCCTGAGATGGAAGCAAATAATCCAATGGCGTCAAGTCATCTGTTTTGATTATGATATCAGCACCGAGGCTTTTGGCATGGGCGGGGAGGAGTGAAGCGTAAAAGCCGCCCAATACTATGGCTGCGTTGGGATTTGATTGGCGGATATCACCAATGACCTCTTTGACGCCGAGGTACCAGTATGTCATTGTGGTCTGGATCATTACAACATCGAAGGGGGACGATTGGGCTAAAAATTGCTGAAAAGCGGCTCTTTCGATACCAAAACGGCGGAAATAGCGAGGGATGTGTTTAAAAGCGGCGGGCTTATCAATTATCTCGGCGTGATAATGGCCGCGGTTGAAGGGGTCCTTGCTGGGTCTGTCTGATATCGGCATCAGAGGTGAGCAGCGATCGAGATAGTCGAAAAGAGTGTAATCGACATGCGGACCCAGGCGGCTGGCGGTTGTAAGCATACCTAAAGGTTTCGTCCAGAAATCATAGGCGGTAAAGTCGTATATCGGCGGGTTTACAAGCAGAATTCTTTTCATGTTTGAGAGTATAGTGTGCTGTCGGAAAATCGCAAGCACAAGTTATCTGTTGACAAGTATGCAGGGTTTGCTCTAGAATTTGTGCTCATTAATTATATCACGGGAGAAGTTATGGACAGACGAGATTTTTTGAAGGTTACCGCAGGTGTTTCGTTAACAGTATTTCCGGCAGGATTGTCGGCGATGGGCAAAGCTATTAAGAGTACAAAGAAGCCGAACCTCTTAATTATTCATACCGATGAACATAATTTTCGAACGCTTGGATGCTATCGTAAGACATTGTCGGATAAACAGGCTTATGTCTGGGGCAAAGATGCTGTTGTTGACACTGAAAACATTGACTGGATCGCGGATAACGGGGCCTTGTGTACACGGTTCTATGCTACGACTCCGGTGTGTTCGCCATCGAGGGCGGCTTTTGTTTCGGGGCAGTATCCACATAATACTCCCGTGTCTAATAATGATATTCCGCTTAAGGACAACATAGTAACGTTTGCTGAAATTCTGGGAAGGAACGGATATTCAACGGGATACGCAGGTAAATGGCACCTGGACGGTACGGGCAAACCTCAGTGGGGGCCAGATCGACAATTCGGATTTGCAGATAACCGGTATATGTTTAACCGGGGGCACTGGAAAAAACTTGAAGACACCAAGAACGGGCCGCGGGTTGGAGCTAGAAATGACAAAGGCAGGCCATCTTATGGAGTTGACGGAGCTGATGAGAAAAGCTTTACGACTGATTTTCTGGCAGATAAGACAGTTGATTTCATTGAGAAGAAT
>DAOWHR010000042.1 GCA_030641315.1 Anaerohalosphaeraceae bacterium
ATATTGCTGACCTAAGGCTGTAACGTTTCTTTTCCAACAATATTTTCAGGGCCGATGCGGATAATGCGTTGGCTTTTTTTACCCATACCATGTCTATATAACAGGTATGTATTGTATGGCAATGTGTCTTTTTTGTGCGAATTTCTGCTGTCGGGTTGCATTCTATGCTCAATTATGCTAGACTGGCCTCACTTAAGCACTTGTAACGATTCGATTCTGCATATCGACGTCGGTTCAGAGGCCGAAATTGAACATTAAACACGTTTTTGGAGTGTGTCAATGTATTTAGATGTACGTAAGTTTGATGGCAAAGATGCGGTAGAGCTGCACATAACCGCGGTCCCCACAGAAGGTCTTCCCGCAGCCGAACAGGCCTGCGAGATATTCTCCGCAGTACGCAAATCGCTCGTTGAAAACAACGCACGCATCCTCCAGGAAAGAATCTTTGGAACGGATCAGGCACTTACACAAGTCGCCCGGATAAGAGCCGAAATATTCGGCGATCTTGACGATGGTGTTAAACCGGCATGGCTTTCGGTAGTATCTGGAATCAAAGGCGACATTTCCGGCATGTATGTTCATGCCGTTACAGGCCCTGCGGTAGTTCCCGTCCAGTTCAACGGCGCTGCCTGCGGAAGAACAGTTACCGCTGGCACCACAAAGTTCCTTACCGTATCAGCGATTCCAACCGATGCGACAGCGACCGCTCACGACCAGGCCGATCAAATGCTTCACAAAGCCGAAGCGATTCTCAAACACGTTGGCGGAGATTTTCTTTCCGTACCTAGAACATGGATGTGGCTTGGCAATATTCTCGACTGGTACGACGACTTCAATACCGTTCGCAACGCCTTCTTCATCGAACGAAACATGATAGGCAGAGGCATGGTCAGCAAAATGCCCGCAAGCACAGGCATTAGCGTCGGACCGGTAGGCCAAAACGCATGTACCATGGACTTCACCGCAGTCGTCGAACCTGCCGACGGCATGGGATACCTCGACGTTGGCGGTAACCAGCATTCCGCATACGAGTACGGAAGCGCATTTTCAAGAGGGAGCTGGGCACTGTCGCCTGCTGGCAAAACAGCCTATGTTTCCGGGACCGCATCTATCGACGAAGACGGCATAACGACAAATATCGATAATGCCGATGCCCAGATCGATGACACCATCGACAACGTTGTCGCTGTACTCAAAGAACTTAGCTGTTCCGAAGATGACCTCGCCTTTGCGTATGTATACTGCAAAACACCTGAGATCGAAAAGCTCTTCTGCAAAAAGTATCCAAATTTCGCCTGGCCGCATATTACGATGGTAGCCGATGTCTGCCGCCACGACCTCCTTTTCGAGATAGAAGCGACAGCGGTTAAAAAGTAGAAGAAATTCATGCAAGGACCAAAGCACACACCTAAGCCTGCCTTAATTAGTGTGCTGACTGTCTGTTTCTGGGTTGCTCTTTCATTCGATGCCCATTCCGCGCAGTACTCGGACCTTTGGGGGAAAAACGGCGAGAAATGGACCGCGACGAGCAGACTGCCGGATTTTTCATACGCCGGGTACGGCAGAGGTGAAAAACAGATCCCCGCTGTTATGATATCAGCTAATGTGAAAAAGTTCGGTGCTGTCGGGGACGGCAAAGCCGATGATACTCAGGCGTTTATTGATGCGATAAAGGCTACGAAAAAAGGCGCTATAGCGATCCCCCCAGGCCGATACAGGGTAACCTCATTTATTAATATTGACAAGCCCGATATCGTTCTTCGCGGAGCAGGTACTGAAAAGACAACGCTCTTTTTCCCGGTTCCATTGGAACATGTTAGGTCCAATATGGGAGAAACGACCGGGGGCAGGCCGACCTCAAACTATTCGTGGTCAGGGGGCTTTATATCCGTCAAGGGAAGTTACAGATCAAGCAATCTTTGCGGCATCTCAGCAGACGCGTCTCGCGGAGATAATCAACTTCAGGTTACATCAGCGAAAGACCTGCATGTCGGCCGGGTCGTCGAATTATATCAGCACGACATAGCCGATAACTCTCTGGCAACATGTCTTTATGCAAACGATCCGGGCAGCACAAAAATGCTTAAGGGCCGGACAAGTATTTCGCAGGTTCTCACCATCACTTCGATCAAAGGCAATACCGTTCACTTTGATCGGCCGATCCGTTTCGATGTTAAGCAGAAATGGAAACCGGTTCTCCGCCGGTTTGCTCCTACGGTAACCAATGTTGGTATTGAGAATATGACTTTCGAGTTTCCCAACACCGACTACAAGGGGCATTTCACCGAACTTGGATTTAATGCCATGGCGTTCAGCAATGTATCAAACTGCTGGGCGAGAAATATTAAGATACTCAACTGCGACAGCGGGATATTTCTGCGTTCGACATTTTGCAATCTGGAAAATATTACATTTGATTCCAGAAGAAAAGTGGACAACCAGAAATGTATCGGCCACCATGGAATCACACTTTCAGGCGGCGACAATCTGCTTACCGGCTTTAAATACAACGTCCGTTTCATTCATGACATCACTGTAACAAGCTCATCATCCGGCAATGTTTCTTCGAACGGCAGGGGAGTGGACATCTGTTTTGACCATCACAAACGCGCCCCTTACGGAAATCTGTTCACCAATATCGATATCGGTAAGGGTTCGCGAATGTACAAGTGCGGCGGCGGTGCGGACCTCGGAAAAAACTGTGCGGCTTATGAAACTTTCTGGAACATCCGCGCACAATTACCGCAGGCCTTTCCGCCTGACCGTTTCTGCCCTGACCTGGTAAATCTGATCGCTGTGCATACAGATAAACCATCGGTCAAGGACCATGACGGAAAGTGGTTCGAAGCTATTGCCCCTGATCAGATCGAACCGAAAAACATCCACACCGCTCAGCTAAAACGAAGGCTTCGATCCTCCCAAAACCGCTGACAGTCGTTTTAATTGTTCTCGCTTTTCTCCATAAGCACTACGACGTGGCTGGGTGCTTATGTCGTGAATTCGCTATCAAATTCACCCACAGTTTCTTAATTTGCACTGCTATCCACACCTTCGCAATAACAAAACGCCGAAAGTTAATAAAGCCACTGAACAGGGTTCTGGGACGATTTTAAGGTTATCTATTTGAATATCTGGATCTTCGGAGAAGTTGCTTTGGGCAAATGATAACAGGATAAATGGATAACCTTCGGGATTGTCTGTGAAATTATTTCCAGATAATAAACCTGCAAAATCAACTTGATAACGAAACCAACCATTGGAAAGTTCCTCTTTAGTTCCTCCAGGATAGATATAATTATCATTAATCCATCCTGTCTTATAGTCCATACCATATATTATGAAGGAAATTCCAAATATGTACTCCATATCGACATCGACAGATAGATATTGATCCTCAATGAAATCGATATCATCAGCGATATATCCAGTTAATGGAATCAAATTATCAGAAAAAGCGTCAAAAGTTATCATAAAGTGCTCTTGACCAGATATCTCTAATGAATATTGGCTACTAAAACCTTCCTCAATGGCAATATTTACTGGTAGGCTAGCTTCATCCCACCAATACCACCCTTCTGTAGTTCCGCTTTCCCAGTCCCACGAAACTGAGGCAAAAGCACCGCCTGTAAATATAGCAACAGTTAATATGGCAAAACGCATTACTTGCTTATTCATCAAACTTCTCCTTAAAGTAGAAAACAGAAGCCTTCTGCAAAACTCACAACTCTATATAAAACAATGATTTACGCTCACTGTTTTCTTGCAATTCCCTCCATCCCGGTTATACTGTAAGTTGTTCAAAACCAAACAGTTACAACCAAAACAGAGGAAGAATTTTATGCAACATTTTCAGACATCGTTCTTTTATGACCTCCGGGAACTGATCCGCAACGCTCCGCTAATCCGAAAATATTACTACATATTCAAATCTCTAAATCTTTCAGCACTGCAGGACAGAAACGGCTCTCCAGGCAGAACCGGTCACTCACGGCATGCCATCCTGCGGGCATTTATCATCAAACATCTGGAGGGCATAAAATCAGTTCCGCAACTTCTCAGATAC
>DAOWHR010000081.1 GCA_030641315.1 Anaerohalosphaeraceae bacterium
AACTTGCGAATACGTTTAGAACGAATGTCAAACACCATAAGGGACCTGAGGTCGTTTGTGTAAAGCTTACCGTCTTTGATGAAGTATTGCTCCTCGTATTCATCGGGGTTGCCGAAAATGCTTTCGAATGTAATGAAAGGCCGATCATCTACAAATTCGGCGATTATTTCATTTTCATTCCAGCTTACAACTTTATATCGCTCTATCGCTTTTTCGGTTATTTTTGCAAAGATATATTTACCTTCCTGTTTATCAACAAGAGAATTATGAGTTATGTCTCCAACGGGCAGGTTCCATTTATAACGTGTATCGATGCTGAATCGAATTTTATCGTCAATAGAGATTGATTCGAGAGGAACCATGGGGATCGAAAATTGTTTATCACGATATGTCCTGTTGTATTTAATATGAGGCAGGCAATCGGTTATTTTTTCGATAAGTTTTATCCGGCCGGTTTGGGATATCTCGGCAAGGAGGCAATTTTTATTGAACCTTACCAGGAACCTGTTGTCAATTCTACGAATAGCCACAGACGGGTAATAATTAACATTTCCGATTAAATCGGTTATGTCTATCTCTGAGATCAATTCAGAAGTTTTACCCATGGTCTTGAAGGTTCTGATAAAAGCTTTTTCATGAAAATATTTACGGTGTCTATTTTTCTTATTCGGATCGTCAGTTCTACGGTAAACGTGTATCTCAAAAGAATAGTAATTATTATCAATGTTTATAAAAGATTTATTCTCCTTAGGGTAGCTGATGGTATAGTAGCCATCCTGTTTATAAACACTATAATCAACACTGAAGTAAAGTCTATGTCTCTGTGTTGGATCGCTGATGGTTTCGTATTTGATATGATCATTCGAAGCTTCGATGAAGAAATTCTCGAATTTGTGTTCGTTCGGATTTGGATCGGGGTGTGTCTGCACCTGAAATTCAAGGAGGAGTTTATCGCCTGCGTGTTTTATACAATTGACAAACGGGCCACGGATTATTTTTTCGTCCAGTACTTTGATGTTCGCAATCTGTCTGGTGAAGAGCATCATCAGAAGGAAGATCAGTGCGGCGGCTGTCCAGAGGAGGCCTTTCAGGTTTGTTTGTATGTGCCAGTTGCGACTGGTCGCGATGAGTGAGAGTGCAAACGCAATGATCGAAGTTCCCAGCATAATGAATAAATATATAAGCGATGTTCCAGGTACTACATTGGTGATGTCTTTGTGATCTAACGGCAGTATAAAAGGTACGAGCATTAGAAAGCACGTTATTGCCATTCCGATCAGCCATGCGCGGGCTGTTTTGCGAACCAGTACATTGCAGAAAAAGCACAAGCTGTAGGTCATGATTGTGATGAAGATGACGCTGAGGAAAACCGGTAAATCCGTGTTTAGACTTTTATTAGTTTCACATATTTGATTGCTTATAACCGCGAACAAAACAGGACAGGCCAAAAGGACCATAGAAATCAACAGGCCGACAAAATATTTGATCGTCATAAATAAATTTATGCTAACTGGTTTAGAACACCAGAATATATATCGTTTGTCGTCGAGATCGGCTTGCACGTTGGAGCATGCTATCAGGCCAGCTAACAACGGAGAGAGGAATAAAGACGCTACAATCAATTCCATTTCCGCAACATAAAACCCATTACCTTCTTTGAGATTTACAAGTGCCTCTTCAATGGGCAGTACCATTATCAGGCCTAGACATGCCAGGAAGTGCCATCTGAGCTGGATGATCTGCTGATGAATTATTCTTCCAATCTTCATAGATACCTCCTTACCTTTACAAAGCGATAACAGGCAACGGCGAGAATAAGAGCAAAGGATATAAGCTGAGAAGCGATTGTTCTTATTGGAGTTAGCCAGATTTGTACCCCGTCATTGCTATTAATAACTTCTGGGATATTAATTAAGGAGTAGGGTGTCAAACGGAATGCCCATGGTACCTGGCAAATAGCTGACCAGAAGAAGAAGATTGCCCAGCCGATCATTATGCCGAAGATAATCGCCAACGATGCCGCTTCTGAGCGGCTTTGTGCGCCGAATCCGCAGAACCATGTAAACAACAGTAAAGAGGTAAGACTAAACGAGAGATTCATTTTGAGCAGTAAACCGGTTTGGGTCTCACGGCTCTGCGATATGGTTTCCATCAGCAGCGAAGTCATCAGAAAGATCGAAATTATCGACAGGATGCAGACTAGATATTTACTGAAGAATATCTCCATCTTGGCACTGGTATTTTAAAGAGCAGGTGAATCGTTCGGTTGCTCATCTCGCCTGAGAATATATCCAGTGCGTAGATTACCGGCACGACAAACATCTGGATAAACGAGATCGCCAGGCAGTTTGCCCAATCCGGGAAGAGACGAATTCTAAAGAGCATTACGGTAAAGACGAGGCTTATCGCAGCGCAGAATATCAGCTTCCACTGGTTTTCCCGCCATTCTTTCCATAACAATTGTCTAAACATTGTTTTGCTCCTCATTTCGCTGGGAATCAATATTGTCGTATTCGGCTTTTAGAAGTTCGGCGACCTGTTCGATAGGTATTTGAAGTTGAATCGCCAGCACGGCGGCTTGCCTCAGGGGGCCTGCAACCATTTCCATGCGTTTATTCCGCGGGATATCCTGCTTGCTGGACGAGACGTATGTGCCGTCGCCGCGTTCTATCTTGAGAATATTTTCACGGCACAATTCGTTGTAAACTTTGAGGATGGTGTTCTGGTTGACGGCCAGTTGAGATGCTAACTCCCTTACGGAAGGGACTTTATCACCTTGTTTGAGGAAGCCGGCAGCGACCTGATGTCGTATCTGGTCGCTGATCTGCCTGTATATCGGCACTGATGAGGATGGTTCTATTCTTATAAACATATCATTGCTCCATAGGGAGTTATAGTGTTACACTAAACTATAACACTATATCAGTTGGAGTCAAGGGCAAATCTTAAACTTTTGTAAATATTTCTGTTTTTGGAGTGCAGATTCGGCTAGTTTAGTCAAAATGTCCGAGAGGAAAGTATTAAGTAGTTGGTAGTTGACGTTGTTTGTTTAAAGACAATTATAGTTTCGAGTTGAATTGATCTAATATGAGTTATCGAGAAATTGAGTTGGTTTCTTCGCATATTGCTGAGTGGGCGCCCGTTCATGGGCCTGAGCGGCAGGTTGCTGTTATGATGAGCGGGGGGGTTGACAGCAGTGTTACGGCGCACCTGCTGAAAGAGGCAGGGTGGGATGTGCTTGGCGTTACCATGCGGATTCCTGTTGCGTGCGATACAGGCAAACGCGGCTGCTGCGGGGCCGATGCCGCGTATGTTTGCGCCCAACTGAAGATACCCCACTACTTTATGGATGTTACCGAGTCGTTCAATGAGCTTATTATTGATAAGTTCCGTGCGAGCTATGGGCGGGGCGAAACTCCCAATCCGTGTGTTGATTGCAATACTTTTTTGAAGTTTCGTATTGTATGGGACGCAGTTGAGAGGCAGTTCGGGATCAAGTATGCCGCTACCGGGCATTACGCGAGGATTCGGCATGGTGATGACGGTGCGCGGTTGGTGCGGGGCAGCGATCACTCCAAGGACCAGAGCTATTTTCTCTATGGAATACCGGCTGAGCGTGTTGCTGGCTTCGTACTGCCTATTGGCGATCTGGCCAAGGACGAAGTTCGCAAGGTAGCGCGCAAGATCGGGCTTGGAGTGGCTGATAAGGCTGAAAGCATGGAGCTTTGCTTTGCAGGCGAAGGTGACTATCGCGATGCGCTGGAAGGTGAGCAGGCAAATAGGCCCGGCGATATGGTTAACATGGCAGGTGAAAAGATCGGTGAGCATAAGGGTGTGGCGAATTATACTCTTGGCCAGCGGCGCGGGCTTGGCTTTGCCGGCGGCGAACCGTTGTATGTAGCAAGGATCGACGCTGCAAATAATATTGTTGCATTGGGGACGCGGGATGAGCTTTGCTATCGTTCGATACGTGCAATAGAAACCAATATTCTTATCGATGAGCAGATGGTTGTTGGCCGGAAGCTGCTGGGCAAGATACGTTCGACAGGTAAGGTTAGTGATTGCGAAGTTGTTACTGCTGCCGATGACAGTTTCGAGGTGCGTTTTTGTGACGGGGTATTTGCGCCTTGTCCCGGACAGAAGATCGTGCTTTATAACAGCTCCGATGAGGTTGTCGGCGGCGGAACTATCGAATCGTTTGTACAGTAGCAGCCCCAAACGACCGATATGTAACTATATTACTATGGTATCCTCTAAATCTTTTAAGGTTATCGGACTATGTGTATAAAAAGATTGCTTACCAGTGTTTTTGGACTCGGGTTTTTGCCCATCGCTCCCGGTACGTGGGGTTCACTGCCCGTGCCGATAATTTTTGTCTGTCTTTGTCGGTTGGATGCTGAACCAGGAGTGATTTTTACGGTTATGGCGATAATCGCGATAGTTGCCGGCGCGGTATGCGTTACATATTCAGATGCGGCGATAAAGGCCACTGGTCGAAAGGATCCGGGTGAGGTTGTCGCCGATGAGCTTGCAGGCCAGGCGGTTGTGTTCATGATTCCACTTCTACCTTTTTTCGGATATGATATTTTTGCGGCGCTGGTAGGATTTCTTGCGTTTCGCCTTTTCGATATTTTAAAACCATGGCCCTGCAAAAAGCTCGAGAAGCTCCCCGGAGGTCTCGGCATTCTGATGGACGATCTTGCGGCAGGTGTTTACGCATTGATTGTTCTGCATATTGTTATGATTATTGTTTCTCTCAATGCTCTTGATGGAGCTTTCAAGTAAGGGTTTGATAATTTATGTCAGTTGATTATAACGTTGATGTTGTAAAAAGGCTCGAAGACAGATTTGCTGAGCAGAACCTCTGTCGTCCGATGCGTGTTGAGCGTTACGAGGCCGGGCAGGAGCTTAGCTATAGTGTTACCGGTGTTGCTGGCGATGAGCGGGGCGAGATAAAAGTTCGTGTTGAGAAGTTTGTCGGCGGCGGTTTTGCCGGTCAGGTCTATCGGGTTGAGGTTAAAAAGATCGTTATCGACGGACAGAACGCCGACAGTATCGCAGGTGTTGAGGTTGGCAAGTGTTACGCGATGAAGATATTGATCCCGCCGAGCAAGGGTTCGCTTGGATTTCGTAATTTTGTTTACGCGGTCGGTTTCCAGGGTCCGTTCCAGCTGCAGGTCAGCGAGTCGGCTGCGCGGGCAGGTGCTATATGGCAAAAGTTCATCCGAAGGGCCGCGAGCAAGCGGTTCGGCGACGACAAATGCGTTAACGATATTCATGTTACGTTTGTCGATGAGAGGCTTGGCAGCTGCGGTGAGCTAACCGACTGGGTTGACGGGCGGACCTGGAGGCTTGAGGTCGATGAGAATCTTGATACTTTGAAGCGAGGGCCCAAGGGTAAGAAGGTAGATCAGAGCCGGCTTGGTTCGGATGAGTACCGGGCGAAGAAGAGGTGGATGGATGATTTTGTAGCCATGCTGCACGAGATAGGGGCGCATGAGTTCGCCAGGCAGTACGAGTGGTGGACGTGCAAGAGTCAGCCCAACTGTCTGAAGCGGACAGAGACGGGAGACGATGCGGATAAGGGTTTGATCGCGGTCGATTTTCGTGCGGGCTTGGCACTGCTGCCGTTTCTGCCGATGAGTCCGGGTGATTTTAAACTTATACTTGACGGGATGAAACGCGGGTCACTGGTGCAGTTTGACCGGGGCGATCTGAAAAAGCTTGGTAAGTTTGTCGAGGCGAACGCGGAAGATTTTGCGGATATGGGCGCTCTGCTGGAGAAGTTGACGGAATGCGAAGAAGTTTATCGGAATTCGCTGCCCGATATCACGCATAACGGCGTAAAGCTGCTTTACAGCGGTAGACTGTGGAAGGGTATCTATGACGGTGCTGTAAATGGGTGGCGTGTGCGGAACCTGATCGATGAGAAAGCGTATAACAAGATTAAAACGTGCAAGGTTTTGACGACCGTGTTCTGGCTGATGGGAGTGCTCAGCGGACTGGGCAGGGTCGAGGTGATGGCAGGTGCGGTGCTGGGGATTGCGCACTGGATCGGGCCGTTTGAGAGCGATAGTTGGCAATGGCTAAACGGATGGACTGATATTTGGTGGAAGCTTCTTGTCTGCGGTACGGCGGTATGGCAGGGATTGCGGCTTGGCAGGAAAATCTGGGGCAGAGGTGATTGGCGAAAGCATTATGGGTCAATGCTGAGCAGCGCCGGGTATTTTGCCCGGGCGATACGCGGCAGGATGGCTGAGAGTGTTATCGACTGGCACAGATGCGGACGTGTTAGCGAGGCTAAGGCGGTCAAGCTTGCCAAGTCTGTGATGTTCTTAGTGCATTTGCCTTTATCGGTGCTGCCCGGCTGGGTGCATCGGATGTTGACGGATCTTGAGTTTGCAAAGCATAAGCTGTGGTATATATTTGTCAGACCGTTCGCGTTGTATTTCAACGCTAAGCTGCGTAACGAGTGGATGACTGATATGATTAGCGAAGGCAAACGCAAGCATATCCTCAGCGATGATGACGCCGCGACAGTAACCGCCAATCTCAACGAACCGTATATTCAGCGATACCTGGTCAGCCTGGTCGTACACATGATGACCGCACCGGTAACGCAGATCGTTTCCGGCATACATGCATGGATTTGGTACAGGATGCACCCTGATGTTTCCAGTGCCGAGCAGACAGCCGTTGTTGCCGGGATACTAATCGCCTATCAGATCACACCGCTGTCGCCCGGCTCGTTTTGCAGGGGGCTGTACACGACCTGTCTTGCGATATACGACCGCAACTTTAAGGATTACAACATCGCGCTGTTTTTGAGCTACTTCAAGTATCTCGGCTACCTTGCGTTTCCGATCCAGATGACGTACCGCTATCCCGCGATGGCAAGATTCATGGCCGGTCACTGGGCTACGGGCGCAGTTCATATCGTCCCCGTCTTCGGTGAGCAGGGTGCGCTGTTAGAGCGTTGGGTGTTCTGTCTGTTCTACAATTGGCCCTTGACCATCCGCAGGCGGGTCGGCGAGCGCATCGAAAAACGCAAAACTATCAAGCCGCGCTACTGGCATGTGCCCTTGGTTGGTACTCTGCTTGCAGCCGTGTTCCTGCTGGCCCATCACCTGCTGATAAAAGGCGGCGCAGAATCCGTCGAGCTTCGCGATATATGGTACCTGGCAGCAGGACTGCCCCTGCTCAGCGGCTCGCTGATAACAATCCTTGCAGGCGGAGCAACGTTCTGGAAAAGGGTAGCAGCAGCCATAGCCTCAGCAATGCTAATCGCCCTGCTATATACCGCAGGAGCCGCATGGACAGAGACAACGATGCTAGGTGAGGCCTTACCATTTGCAGTACCGCTTATCTGGAGAGTCTTCGCCTTCACGATATTCTCAGTAATAGGAGTGATCCTAACAGAACTCGTCTGGCCAAGTGAGAACTAAGCAGATTTTTGCCAGATTTACGTTTTTAGAAACTGAATCCTGTTGTTCATGGCGTTTCCAACGCCTTACATTTGAAAAAAAGTTTTGTGCTCAATATTTGTATTTGGCAGAGATTGTTAGGTCTAATCTTTTCGATTGTTTTTTCGGTATATGTATCTTGCTAATGTCCAACCTTGATGTGTTTCGTTTGACTCATCTTCCCACTCAATCAAAGCCCAGCGTTTCTTCTTCGTGAATTTCAAGACCTTAACTTCTTGTAAGAATTTAAGGTCGGCAATTTTTCTGCTTTTGCGTTTTGGGTTCAGGTATACCTTCAATTGTTTAGTGTTTACAAACGGTTGGACAGTAAACCACTTAGTATAATATTTTACTATATGTTTCCTTCCACTTGTTACCAACTTTTCAAAATGATCCAAGTCAAGTGGCCCACCTTTTACCAGACCTCGCCAACCTGCTTGTACATATAATGCAATCAGTATCAATATAACCCAAAGAACACACTTAGGTATTGAAGTCCAAAAAATCTTTTTGTTATTATTTCGAAAAACATTCTTATCGCTATTAGCGTCTAAGAGATAATCATTTGCTATTTGGCAGATTTGCTCTTGGCTGAACAGTTCTGTATCTATGACAAGTGAATCTTTAACTGTTGTTACAGTTGGGGCAAAATCTCCAAGTCTATCTGTCAGAGATTTTAATGTATTTTCCGAATTAAATAGCTTTGAAAATCTTGCAATATCTTTTTGAGTATTAAGGGATGGTTCAAACAACTTTCGCAAAGATTCAGCCGTACGGTCTAGTATTGTGAAGTGTTCAAACGTCTTAGTGAGATCGGCCGCCATCATATCCCATTTTTTCAAAGATTTTTGTATATCTGTCAAATACTTTGAGGGGGTAACCAATTTTCGCAATAACGTTGTAGCTTTCTTATCTCGTTCAATCATTTCAGTAATAAATTGCGAAGGTTTAAACATTCTATGTATTCGTTCAATAGATTTTTGCTGCTCCCAAAGATCATTAACTATTCTTTGCGAGGGCCTCGTAAACTGGTGTTTGAACTGCTCCGCAGCCTTTCTTTGAGCCTCAACAGTAGCTATTAAAGTGCTTGCTAGCTTGTTTATTTTATCCTTCTTCTGCATTATTTCCCGAAATCTTAACTCCAATTATGCTGCTACTGTTTGTGTTGCGTGGTTTTTCTGATTCTGTTAGTGAGACTCCCGGATGTCATAAATATAATCGAGTATATTCTGTGCGAGTCTGGAACGATCTTTTGCCAATTTTTTTGCATAGTCATTGTCTAGCCTGCCATCACACGCTTGAAGTATTTGATTCTCAATGGTTTCTTGGCCTGGCTGCTGTTCGCCACTTTCGGCAATGGCATATACAAATACATGAAATCGTTTCATATCGCATGGGTGGTTA
>DAOWHR010000272.1 GCA_030641315.1 Anaerohalosphaeraceae bacterium
AATGCTTCTTACAAACGCAACAAGTATCCGCGATGTCGTACTGTTCCCGTTGCTGAAACCGCTTGGCGATAACAACTGATGCCATGCTCAGTGTGGTCGATCAGGAATCAAACATGAATTGGTTTTATAAGCGTCTATGAGATACCTTAGTATTTTCTTATGTGTGAAATATCTTTGCCGCAGGAAGATCGTTCTTCTTAGCGTTGCCGCTGTCGCTTTGTCCAGTGCGCTTCTGATCGTTGTCGCAAGTCTGTTTTCCGGATTCATCGGAGCATTCGAAGAGGGGATAAAAGAACACAGCGGCGATGTTGTAATGGTTGCATCAAGAGGCTTTAAAATAAGCAGGTTCGATGAATTTATCGATAAGCTTGAGCAAAACCCCGCTGTCGAATCTGCAACGGCGGTACTGTCCAGCCATGGCGGGCTGCTCTTTCTTGGCCCGACAAATGTCAGGGCGGTACAGATCATGGGTATCGAGATGCCCAAACGCTCTGAGGTTCTTCCGTTTAAAAATTCTCTCGTCAGGCAGCGAACCAGCGATGACGCGCCTTCGTTTAACTATGAGGGCAGCGATGGATCATGCGGTTTTGCCGGTATCGGCGTTTTGACTACGCCCGATGAGGTTACAGATGAGTTCGACATGGCGGTTGTCGATGAATTTATTGGCAAAAATGTCAGGCTGACAACGGGAAGTTCGGACGGTTCAAAAACAGAGCTGCTCAAATTTAAAATATCCGATGTGGTACACAGCGGCTTTTATGCTGCGGACAAGGATTTTATCTATCTTCCAATAGAGCTTGTGTCGGAGAAATTCTATCCGGGCCAGGGCAATATCGCTGACCTGATACAGATCAGGATCGACCCGTCGAAAGATACCGAGACCGCTGTTGCGATTATCAACGGCCTCTGGCAGGATTTTGCGGTCAACGAGCTTGGCCTCAGCAGTTACCAGATATACCAGGTTGACGTAAAGACATCGCTCGAAAAATACGCCGAGTTGATCGGTGAATACCGTAAACAGATGGGTATGCTGATGCTTATATTCGGAGTTGTCAGCGGCGGTGTAGTGCTGCTTATCTCGTGTATATTCTACGCTATCGTAATGACCAAACGCAAGGACATCGCCGTGGTCAAAAGCTGCGGTCTCGGCGCAGGTGCTGTCGCGTCACTATTTGTCGCGTTTGGGCTTATCACCGGCTTTCTTGGAGGTGTTCTGGGTGTGACGGCAGGCTATTATATAACCAAAAATGTAAACTCGATAGAGAACATGATCAGCGGCGTGCTTGGCATGAAACTGTGGAAGAGCAGTACATACATGTTCAGCCGAATTCCAAACGAAATGGACTGGGCCACAGCGATGTGGGTTGCACTGGTTGCTGTCCTTGCCGCTGGAATTGGCGCGCTTGTCCCGGCCATCGTTGCAGCTCTGGTCAAACCCGTTAAGATACTGAGGTATGAGTAGAACAGCATGTACAAGGTGATACTTCCAGCCCGTTACCTTTTCAAGAGACGCATAGCGATCCTTGCGATCCTTGCTGTTGCTCTGTGCGTTTTTATGGTCGTTGTTGTTATGACCGTAATGCGGGGGCTGCTTCAGGACTTCCGCGAAAAAAATCACAATTTTTTCGGTGACTGTATCGTAAGCAGTCAATCGCTGGTGGGCTTTACATATTATGAGGATTTTATCAAACAGCTTGAGGAACAGGATTTTGTCGAAGCTGTTTCGCCTGTCATCAATGCTGTCGGTATTATGTCAATGCCCGGATCGGACCTCAACGATGCCAAAACATTAACAGGTATCGACCCGGCCAGACACATTAAGGTGACTAATTTCGCCGAGACGCTGCACTATCGAAAGTCTGATCCGCAAAAGGCTTTTGTACCGACGTATGATCCTGAAAAAGTCGGTTGTGTTCCCGGTATCGATATGGTGTATCTAAGAAACTCGTCCGGCGGATACAGCCACGGTCTCGAACCAATGCCGATCGAGCTTAAGATAAGCTGCTTTCCGCTTACGGCAAGGGGCAACCTGCTCAATTCCGGCATGGGCAGCCCTGTAAACACGAAGAATTTTTTCTACAGCGATGACAGCCACAGCGGTATCGTTAAGATCGATTCCAATACTGTCTATCTGCCTTTTGGTCGTTTGCAGTCATTGTGCGGAATGGGAGGCAAGAACCCCAGGGCCAGCGCGATACACATCAAGTTTGCCAAAGGTTTCCCGGTCACAAACGGGACGGCCAAAGTTACTTCCCTTTGGAAAGTTTTTGCCAAAAAATACGAAACCCAGGCCGCCACTTCCAGCGAACAGACTTACGCGACACTGATGGACAATGTCGTCGTAGAAAGCTGGAAGGGTTACAGACGAAGCGCAATAGCTCCTATGGAAAAAGAGCAGGCGATGATGACATTGATCTTCGGGATGCTTGGAATTATTACCGTATTTATAATACTTGTCGTATTCTATATGATGATCAGCAGCAGAAGCAAGGATATCGGCATACTCAAGAGCGTTGGAATTTCGACGACGTCGGTTGTCGGTATATTTATTGTCTTTGCCGGTTTCATCGGTTGTATCGGGACGGCTATCGGTATGTCGGCAGGCTGCGCAATGCTCGTAAGAATAAACAGTATCGAGGACTGGCTGTTCGATAAATATAACTGGCAGCTTTGGGATCGCAGCATTTACGCTATCGGCGACATACCAAACAAGATCGAGTGGCAGATGCTGACGATAATTGGTACCTGCGCGGTCGTCGCATGTCTGGTCGGTGCGATTATACCAAGTTATCAGGCTGCAAGACGTGAAATTGCAGATACATTGCGTGTCGACCAGTTGTAACTGTTGATCCTGAAATTAATGTTAGTTTAGAGTACTTAAGGTAATAAGTTCATGAGCAAACTGCTAAATGCAAATGGAATTCACAAGTCTTATCCGATGGGACAGACAAAGCTCAAGGTCCTAAAGGGACTGAGTCTTTCTATCGAAAAAGGCGAGTTTGTCGCGATCATCGGTTCGTCCGGAAGCGGCAAGAGTACACTGCTGCATATTCTCGGCGCACTGGATAAATGCGACAAGGGAATGGTTGAGTTCAAGGGTCGGGACATCGAAACCTACAGCGGTGCAGAGTTTAACAGGTTCCGCAACCTCAAGGTTGGTTTCGTATTTCAGTTCTATCACCTGCTCGATGAGCTGACAATGCTGGAAAACGTACTGCTGCCCACAATGGCTCGCGCAGGCACTTTTGGATGGATATCAGCAAGAAAACCCGCAAAAAAACGCGGGATCGAGCTGCTTGACCGCATGGGACTGGCCGATCGCATCAAGCACAAGCCCTACCAGCTTTCGGGAGGCGAAAGGCAGAGAGTCGCCATCGCTAGGGCACTTATGAACGATCCTGAGCTTCTTTTAGCCGATGAACCCACAGGAAACCTTGACTCTGCCACAGGAGTTGGTATCTTAGAGGCACTTGAGGCTTTCAATAAGCAGGGACAGACAATCGTAATGGTTACCCATGACGACAGAATAGCCGCCCGTGCCGACAGGACGGTCAGGCTTGCTGACGGTAAGATAGTAAAATAGACTTTAGTTGACTGGCGACATAACTCGCCGTGGAGGTTTTTATGGCTTTGAAAATTTGGCTCAATGATGGATTAGTCGATCAGGCAGACGCTAAAGTATCTGTTTTCGATCACGGATTGCTCTATGGCGACGGTGTGTTCGAGGGTATCCGTGTATACGGTGGAAAAATATTCGAGTTCCAGACACACATGGACAGGCTTTATGAGTCGGCCAAAGTTCTCCGTCTTGACGTTGGCATGGATATGCAGTCTCTTTGTGACGCGACTTTGAAAACCGTCGAAGCTAATAACATTTCCGATGGTTATATTCGCCTGATTGTTACTCGCGGGGTAGGCGATCTTGGTCTCAATCCGTTCGTGTGCGAAAAGGCGGGCATCATAATCATTGCAGCAGGGATTCAACTATACCCGGAAGAACTTTACGAAACGGGACTGAAGGTCATCAGCGCTAACACGGTTCGCAATCACCCGCTTTCTCTGCCGCCGCAGGTTAAGAGTCTCAATTATCTAAACAACATATTGGCAAAGATCGAAGGCCTCGACAAGGGTGTTCCCGAGGTCATCATG
>DAOWHR010000267.1 GCA_030641315.1 Anaerohalosphaeraceae bacterium
CGCCTTCCACCGACGCCCATCCCCCCAGGCATCCCCCCAGGCATCATTCCGGGCATTCCAGGCATCATTCCGGGCATTCCAGGCATCATCCCCGGCATTCCAGGCATCATCCCCGGCATACCGCCGCCACCCATCATCGCATCATTAACAACAGAAGATGAACTGCGCCTGCCCCCCTTACGCTTTTTTTCTTCCTCCCACTTTGCCTCAACAAGACTTTCAGCGTAATCGACAGTAATATTTGTTACAAAAAGTATCTTGCGTTCATCACGGGCAATACTCTGGACTGTTTCAATATCACCTTTCTTGACAGCTTCATACAAGGACTGTTGATCGGTATCAGCAGTGTTATGTTCATTTGGAAGACACGACACTAATGTCTCAACCAGGTACGGCACAACCTCTCGGTACTTATAGAAGTCGACCTGCTTGGAAATCCTTTCGTCGATTGGCTTTTCCCTTGAATTTTCCTGATTAAGTTTGCTGCTCGATGCCTGTGCTTTAGCTTTTATGCTTTGTGTCGCACGTCTTTCAGGTTCGCATTTTTTCCATTGGCTATTATCGTAGCCTGCACGAACAACGCTTAGGATCATAACTGCAAGGATCAGCGATGCCGCTGCGATAAAAACCCTGCTCTTTCTGGCCCATGCCATCGAACGGGCAACACTTTGAGGAAGCAGGTTGCTCTCGATCTTGGCCTCTGAAAGAAGCTGTACACCCAAGCCGTACGCACCGGCGAAGTTAGATACATTCTGGTGGTATTTGGCAGCTGACAAATCTTCCGAAAGCGTCACTCTTTCGAACGAATCAGGCATTATTACCGGCACGCCGAGGGTCTGCTGAAGATACTTGCTCAAACCCTTCAGTTTCATGCCTCCACCAAGTGCGATAATTTTAGAA
Source organism: Anaerohalosphaeraceae bacterium (assembly GCA_030641315.1). Taxonomy (GTDB): domain Bacteria; phylum Planctomycetota; class Phycisphaerae; order Sedimentisphaerales; family Anaerohalosphaeraceae; genus DAOWHR01. The sequence continues at coordinate 901 of DAOWHR010000267.1, forward strand.
AAGCCCTTTTCGCGGCCTGGACTGCTGCTGCCGTAGAATCCCAAAGATCGTTGAACCTCGCTGCCAAGATCGGTATAGATCGGCTTCATAGCGCTGAATATCTGACGGACATATTTACTCATCGGGGCTGTACGTTTAAGTTTCTCCGCCTTTTGAAAGCTTAGATGGAATTTCTCGGCAACGGCCTCGGTAAACGCGTTACCGCCTATACGAATGCTCCGCTGCCACACCGTCGATTTGGTACAGACGACAAGAGTTGTATTTTCAGCACCCATATCAAGTATGACAGTTGCTTTCTCATTAGCACGGCCAAGATCGCTTCTGTCATAATAAACATAGTTATACAAGGCCATCGGAAGTATCTGAACGCAGGTTACTTTCATGCCTTCTTTGGTGAAGTTAGTCATTACCTCGTCGATAACTTCGTTTTTGATAGCAAATATCCCGACTTCGGTGTCCGGGCTGTCTGAATTATCCATCAACTGCCAGTCCCACTCGACCTCGTTAATGTCAAACGGTATCTGCTGGATAGCTTCAAACTGAACTATCTCAGGAACCCTTTTCTGTTCGACCGGAGGAAGCTTGATGAATCGTGAAAAGCTGTTATGACCGGCTATCGAAATTGCCACTTCATCCTTAGATACTTCATTTCGACTTGCGAAAGTATGCAGGGCCTCCGAAAGGATCTGGACTTTTTCGGTGTCAGCGACACCGCCGCCTGACAGAACCTTAGGGTATTCGATATAATCAAAACCGATAACCTCTACCCCTTCGTCTGTCGCCTGAAGACGCAGGGCTTTAAGAGAATTACTGCCGATGTCAATGGCCCATACTCCGCTAACTGTTGATGCCATAATTACAACTCCAATCTGATCTCAAATTGTTCACGCAATGATTTAAAGCGATTAGCAACAAAACACTCTTGAAATTTCAGGTTGTTTTCGCACAAAAACGCTTTAACCATAAACTTTTATAATTATACAGACAAAACCCTTGTCTGTCAAAGCCGCTGTCAATATCATGACGCCTTATGAAGACTTTTACTATAAATACTCTGGGCTGCAAAGTAAACCAATACGAGAGCCAGCAAATACGCCAACTGCTGCAGGACCGCAATCTAACACAAGCAGGCCCGAAAGAAGTAGTGGATCTCGTTGTTATCAACACCTGCTGTGTAACTCATATTGCATCGTCAAAGAGCCGCCAAAACATCAGAAAAGCCCAAAAACAAAACGCAAACGCTGTCGTTATCGTTGTTGGCTGTCTCACTTCGGACAAAACGGACGAACTGCAAAACATCACAGATGCCGTGTTACTAAGAAGCAAAGAAGACCTGCCCAAAACACTGGACAATCTAATTTTTGGGGCCAACAATTCCGAATGCAACCACAAAACGGTTAATAGAACATGTAAAGAGCCTAAAATCAAGCATAAAAATCATTTACGGCAGCCCGATCAGCACAAGAAAGTTTCAGATGAATATGAGGATGGACACGAACATGACGATCTTGGAACACTGCGAAGCTATTCGGGACAAAGCCGTGCTTTTTTAAAGATACAAGACGGATGTGACGGATACTGCACATATTGCATTATTCCAAACATACGTACTCAAATAACCTATAAACCAAAAGATATTGTCATCAAGGAGGCTTCCGATCTAATATACGCCGGTAACAAGGAAATTGTTCTTACAGGAATTTTTCTGGGGGCATACGGCTATGAGACGGTTAGACGGAAGAAATGGCCGCAAAACCACTCAAATGACCTGACCGACCTTATCGGATCACTGGCGCAACTGCCCGGACTGGAACGCCTTAGATTGAGTTCTCTGGAACCGGCTGACGTTACGGACGGCCTATTGGATTGTATTTGCCGGCACGGTAACATCGTTCCTCATCTGCACTTACCATTGCAATCCGGATCGCAAGCGATACTAAAAAAGATGTGTCGGCAGTA
>DAOWHR010000044.1 GCA_030641315.1 Anaerohalosphaeraceae bacterium
AAATGCGCGAAAATGTACTGGAGTTTGTCGATCTGTCAAGAGCAAGAATTCAATTTCTGGGGTTGCCCAGATTGCCTATATTGACCATGATTTTAACGATTAGGTAAGACCCAAGCAGCATTTCTCACCGCGAAGAACACGAAGGCCACGAAGAAAAACAGGGGGGATCGCCTTTGGCGACATAGAAGGTTAAATAGCCACAGATTTCACGGATTTGGCACAGATTGACACAGATTTTTTTAAGACTATAGGGGCATTTTGAACCATGAATTAACTTAGGGCGGTCTGGCCGCAACCCAAAAAACTTATCCGCGGATTTCACGGATTACGCGGATTAAAAGACAAAAAAGAACCACTAATTAACACCAATGGACACGAATAAATCTTTAAATAATTCAGCCACCTATGAACACAGATTAAATTTGGGATTTGGAATTTTAAACATGATAAAGATTTTTGGGGGGGCATTTTGATCGGCTGGTGTGCGGGGTTTGGGGATTATCGAGTATGGGGGTGTGAAGATTGCGGGGGTGACAAATTAACAGAACGTGACGCATAGTCCGTTGACGTATTGTCTATATGATGGTCTGCTACTGCCGCTTTCAAAACTCTCTGAGGTAGATATGCCAAACTCTTCACAATCTGATATACAAATCCTTATAGGTAACCGAATTAGAGAACTGAGAAACGAGTCCGGATTTACACAGGAAACCCTGGCGCTGCTTGCGGGACTTGACAGGACCTACATCAACAGTGTCGAAAATGGAAGACGTAATATATCTGCGCAAGCAATATCAAAAATCGCTGACGCACTGAAGATAAGCCTTCGAACTTTTTTTGACTCTGACCTTTTTGACTAAAAGGAAAATAACAGGAATGGATTTAAACTCAAGACAAATCACCTTCGTAGATCTGTTCGCAGGGGCTGGCGGTCTATCGGAAGGTTTCATTCAAGCAGGATACTCACCTGTAGCTCATGTTGAATACGATCAAGCTGCCTGTTTTACACTCAAAACCCGCATGGCATATCACTGGCTAAAAGAACATGGAAAGCTGGACATATATGACGATTATCTTAAAGGCAAAACTTCACGAACTGAACTATATGACAGTGTTCCAGATGAACAAATAGAATCCGTAATCAACAAAGAAATTGGGCAAGAAACCCTTCCTGAAATCTTTAGTCGCATTGATCAGTTACTTAACGGTAAGAAGCTTGACTTAATCGTAGGCGGTCCACCTTGTCAGGCATATTCACTGGTCGGTCGTTCTCGTGATAAAAATCGGATGAAGGGCGATCAAAGGAACTACCTTTATGTCTATTACACAGAGTTTCTGAAACACTACAAACCTAAATATTTCGTTTTCGAAAACGTCATGGGATTGCTCTCGGCGAAAGCACCAAACGGCAAGCTGCATTTTGATAAAATGAAAAAGCTTTTCCGTAACGCAGGGTATCAGATTGAGTATCGGGTGCTGTCAGCAAATAATTACGGAGTTCCTCAAAATCGAAAACGAATTATACTTGTCGGTCGAAAGGGCAAAAAAACAGGCTTCTATCCAGAGCCAGAGAAATGGAATCCTGACATAACTGTAAGTGAAATTCTTCAGGACCTTCCAGTTATCCAGGCAGGAGGAGGCGACCCTAAACCATGTCGTTTAAAGAAGAACCGAACATCTTATCTCAACGATGCAGGAATAAGGAACGGCAGCACAACTACAACGGGACACTGGGCACGGCCTAACACAAAACAAGATTTGGAAATTTACAGGATTGCTGTTGATAAGTGGATAAATGGACGGCAACGCTTAAACTATAATGATCTGCCAAAAAGACTCAAGACACACAATAACCGTTCTTCGTTTACAGACCGCTTCAAGGTGGTTGCTGGCGATAAGCCGTACTCACACACTGTAGTTGCTCACATATCAAAGGATGGTCACTATTATATTCATCCAGACGCTAAACAAAACCGTTCACTGACACCAAGAGAGGCTGCAAGACTACAAACTTTTCCGGACGATTACTACTTTGAAAGCGTCTCTGATAAGCCGGGGCGAACTGCACCTTATCATCAGATAGGTAACGCCGTACCAGTTCTTCTCGCTTATAAAATCGCCCAAAAATTAAAGTTATCTTAAACAGTTGACGAGGTTTGTATGAATGATGGGAACTTCAAATTTAGACCTAGAGCGAGAATTCTTAAAACTCTGGGCGAGGAATTGATCAGTAGTGAAACGGTTGCTCTTATTGAGTTAGTGAAAAATGCATATGATGCAGATGCTAAGCATGTACTTGTTCGTTTTTCAGGACCATTTGAAAAAGGGAAAGGTTCAATAGAAGTCATTGATGATGGGCATGGAATGTCGTCTAAGACAGTCCAAACTGCATGGATGGAGCCAGCAACAAATGCAAAGAGGAAAAAGAAAATCAGTGAAAAACTATCTAGGAGAATGTTGGGAGAAAAAGGAATTGGCCGCTTTGCGGCTTCAAGGCTTGCATCTGAGCTGGAACTTATTACCAGACGCAAATCTTCCAAACAAGAAGTATATAGTTATTTCGATTGGACGCAATTTGATGATGAAAATAAATATTTAGACGAAATTGAGGTCTTGTGTGAGGATCGCAAACCACAGGACATATGTCCATCAGGATCTATTTCGTGCCTATTTGACAAAGAGGATTCAATTGATTTGGATGAATTGAACCACGGTACGATATTAAAGATGAGCGGCCTAAAACATCAATGGAGCAAAGATCGCTTTGAAGAATTACAAAGAGGTTTATCCAGACTAATTCCTCCTTACAAGAAACAGTTTGATTTTTCTATAAGACTTGAATTACCCGAAGATTTCTCAGAGTTTTCCCATGAAATAAGCACTTCACAAATTGTCAAATACCCTCATTACAGAATTAAAGGAGCCGTTGACAAGGGAGGTTCCTTTTCATTTTCAATTAAAGTCCATGAAACTGGCCAAGAAAAAAAAATTAAAGGTGTTTTTAACAAAAAGACATATAACTCAGAAATATTATTGATTCCTAATGTTAACAAAAGTGATACAGGGCATGGTCCAGACTGCGGACCACTTGAAATAGAACTAAAGGTGTGGAACAGGGATGAACTTGGCAACGTGGAACAAATGGTTAAATCTTCTATTAGAGACATCCGGAGAGACTTGGATGATATAGCAGGCATCAATATTTATCGTGATTATTTTAGAGTTTTGCCGTATGGAGAACCTCACAATGATTGGCTGAGGCTTGATATTAGGCGAGTGCAGAAACCTACGTATCGATTATCTAACAATCAAATTGTCGGTTATATAAAAATTACTGCTGACAATAATCCCCAATTAAAGGATCAGTCAAATCGTGAGGGACTTGATGACAATCAGGCATTTCATGATTTGCGAAGAATCATTCTTTGTTTACTAACTGAGTTGGAAGCGGTGCGTTATGTACAACGGCCAAGAAAGAAAAAAAAGAAAGACAGTTTATATACAGGACTATTTGGGGCGTTGCCTCTCGATAAATTGCAAAAGCACTTCACGGACAAACACCCTGAAGATAGTGAAGCTAAAAAGCTATTCGCAGAGGCAGAAGAAAAATTACTGAGTCAGATTGAAAGTGTTCAAACTGTGATTGGTAGATATCAGCGATTAGCAACATTGGGACAATTAATTGATGTTGTTCTGCATGATGGTAGGCAACCAATTGCGACTATTTTGAATGAGGCATTACTTGGCCGAGAAGAGATTGAAGACAATCTTGATAAGGACTTAGTGATTCTAATCTCAATAATCAAAAAGTTCGTGAAAATTGAAGGGCAGGGAAGTCTGCTCAGGACAGCATTCAACAGACTGGAACCCTTCGGTGGCCGCAGAAGAGGAAGGCCTAAACAGCTTTACATCGAAAAAATTATTCATGATTCTTTTGATGTTTTGGGCACGGAGATCAAAAAATTAAATGTGAAAACTGTTTTACCCAAAACTCAAACACTTGTTAGAGTGGATGAGTCAGAATTTCAAGAAGTAATAATCAACCTCCTACAGAATAGTCTTTATTGGTTACAGCATGTCGATAAGGACAAACGAAGCATTCTTGTTTCAGTTAAAAGAGTTGCTCCTGATAACTTACAGATCACATTTGCAGATACGGGTCCAGGTATTCAGAATGATATTCGTGAAGAGATTTTTGAACCATATTTTTCAAAAAAACCTGAAGGCATTGGGTTGGGATTAACCATAGCGGGAGAAATAGTGTCTGATTTTTATGGAGGCAAACTAGAGTTACTTGAAAAGCAAGATATTAATGGCGCGATATTCAGAATTACATTAAGAAAAAGAGTGTAGAGAGGCTTTGATATGGGATGGCGAATATTAATCGTTGAAGACAAGCAAGAGACAGCAGAACAAATAAAGAGCGATGCACAGAGCGGAAAACTTCTACCAGATGTGGGAAAAATGGAAGCTCTCGTTATTTCAGAATTCAAGGAAGCAGTGACGTATCTCGATTCAGGACGTTTTGATTTCCTAGTATTAGATTTAAAACAAGACGACATAGAAGACGGAGATGCCGAGCCTGGCTTGACAGTATTTCAAGAGATTAAAAAAACACGTTTTGTTCCAGTAATATTCTATACAGCCTTGCCGCAGTATGTAAAAGACTTGGAAACTTCTTTTGTTAAAGTAGTTGAAAAGACGGAAGGCTTAATGGGATTAAGGAGAGAAATCAAGTCAATATATGAATCAAAGCTTCCTAGTTTAGCAAAGCATCTTGAAAAAGAACAATCAAAATATATGTGGGATTTTATTGGAGACCATTGGCAACAGGTAGAAACATCTTTTCAACACACTGATGTCGCATATCTTTTGGCTCGAAGATTGGCTCATGTACTGAAACAGTCCTCAATAAGGAGTTTTTTGAACAAAAACGGTGTTGCCACTCCAGGTGTTCAAGAAGTTAAGAAAATTCATCCCATGGAAATGTATATTTACCCTATCTTGGCAGAAGAACTTTTTGCCGGGCATATTATTAAGCATTCTTTTAATGGTGTTGATTCGCATTGGCTTATCCTAACGCCATCATGCGACTTTGAACAAGGTCATGTTGAAAATGTGCTTTTAGCAAAATGTTCGAAACTAACGTCTTTTGATGAATATAAAGATTTCCAGAAGCAGCAAGATGGAGATGAAAAGGGTAACCTAAAGGGTTTAATAAAAGGTAGAAGGCGGGGAAAACAATCCGAACGATATAAGTTTTTACCGGGAACTTTTTTTATGCCTGACTTGATTGTTGACTTCCAAGACCTTGTGCATATCCCAAAAGACGAATTGGATGCGAAGCAAGCAATTGCTACTCTTGACACCCCTTATGTTGAATCTTTTATAACAAGTTTCGCGCGTTATTATGGCCGTCTTGGCACTCCCGACCTTGATGTAAATACAGTTTTATCACGAATTGAATCTGACCTAACTTAGCAAACACAAAATGGTTGATGTTCATACAAAAGAGCAGCGTTCGTTTAATATGTCTCGGATTCGTGGCGGTGATACGAAGCCTGAGATGATTGTTCGGTCTTTGGTTCATTCTATGGGATTTCGGTATCGGCTTCACAGGAAGGATTTGCCGGGTAAGCCTGATATTGTTCTGCCGCGTCATAAGAAAATCATTTTTGTGCATGGATGTTTCTGGCATAGCCACAACTGCAAATATGGTAAGGTTTTTCCGAAGACTAATTCTGATTTTTGGGAGAATAAGCGTAGTGAGACTGTGCTTCGTGATGCGCGTAATATTAAGGCGCTTCGTGCGGGTGGGTGGGAAGTATTGGTTGTTTGGGGTTGTGAGGTTTGTTGTCTGGAAGAGCTTCGGGGGGTTGTTGAGGGTTTTTTGGGTTGATGTTTTCTGATTCATGTTACATGAAGGGATATGGTTGTTGGAAATTCCAGATTCCAGCCTTCGCTGGAATGACACAGGGGTGGGGTATGTTGATGAGAGGGGGATTGTAAATTGTTGGTCCAACCCCCTGCAATGCAGAGGGCTAATCGTCTCAGGCCTTGCCTGCGATTTTTGTTTTGAGGCGGGGCATTGATGGCGTGCTGCGATCAATTTGTTTGTTATGTTTATTGTTTTGCGGCTTTATCTACGAGGTCCTGGAGTGTTGTTTTGGCCAGTTTGGAGGATACCGCGTCGTTTATCTGCTGAATGAATTGCCTGTAAACGCAGTCGGGGCAGTTTGGGGAGTGTTCTCTGTGTTCGGGACATGGTTCGGCGATCAGCTTGCCTTCCAGGGCGGTAAAAACGTCGATAAGCCTGATCTGGCTGGGCGGTTTTGCAAGAAGAAAACCGCCTTTGGCACCTCTTATGCTCTCTAAAAGGCCAGCGTTTAAGAAAATAGTAACGATCTGTTCGAGATACTTTGCGGGTACATTTGTGCGCTGGGCTATTAACTTTGAATGAACCGGTTTATTGCCGTATTCTTTGGCCAGCTCGAAGATCGCTGGCACACCGTATTTTATTCTTGATGACATTGCCATAATAATTCCCCTGTTAATCAACCCATATATCAGGTTTCAGTATACACATTAAAGGGTATAATGTACAAGAAAAATTTGTACAAGCTCATTTTTTGTTTTCGATGTCCCGTGCTGTGCAAATCTTTAATTAACGGGTTCCTGGCATCTACCGTATATCCTCAAAGATCCCTGCGCTCGCGCTTCGGGCTACTGTGGCCTGTGTTTCCTTCCTTACAGTTACCCATTGGTACGGTGCAATAACCCGAATATTTAATCTTTACAAAGCACCAGCGTTTTGCTTTGGACCCTGCCGAAACCTGTTATTTCAATCTTGTCGGGTTTGAGTTTAATTACCGCGTAGGCGTTCTGGTCGGGTGTTTCTACCATGCCCCTGAGTGTAACGTAATGGACGGAGTTTCGCAGTTGGTAATTGCCGTGGTGGTTGTGGCCTGCGAAGTATGCCGCGACGCAATCGCTGTCTTCGAGCATTATGGCGATCTGTTGGGCGTTCCATAGATTATGCACATCGCCGGCCGGGACGAGGGGACAATGGCCGAATGCTATTACCTGCTGATGTTTTTTTCGGGCATCGGCAAGGACGTCGGCGAGCCATGCTTTCTGCTTTTCGCCGATGCCGCCGTTCCAGCTGACAGCGTTTACGGCGTTTTGGTCCTTGAGGCGATTTAACATTTCTTTGCCCTGTTTATAGTTTTCACTGTCTTCGGGCCAGCCACCGATGAGGGCGACGTCGAGTGTGTCGAGTATTACGAATCGCCAGTTGTCGACGGTGAAATCGCAGTACCCTTTATCGAGGGCCATTTTGCTTAGGACGGCGTTTCTGTCGATGCCCGCGAAGTCATGGTTTCCCATGGTGTGGTATTTTTCGGCGTTGATGCGGTTATAGACGGCGAGCATTTCGTCCAGTTCGGCGGCGGCGTTGGGGCCTCCATCGATGAGGTCGCCAAGCTGGATGACGAAGTCGATGTCTTTGGTGTTGAGGTCGGTGACGCACCGGGTGAGCTTTTCTTTTGAGTTGCGATAATAGCGGGTTCCGGCGTGGGTTTTGCCTGCGTACTGCACATCGGCGAGCAGGCCGAATTTGACCTCTCTTTCGACCGTGACACTTTCCCGTTTGCCGCAACCTGCCGCAAGGACGATCAGCAAACCGACTGCCGCGGAAATTTGGACACGGCGGAAAACATTTTGGTATCTCATTTTTGCACCTTTGTCTATTTCGATCTGCTTAGTAACTCGACTGCCAATTGTCTTAATATATCAGCACGGGGGCCGAACGAGGTTAGTTCTTCAACGGCGCTTTGAGTGAGTTGTCTGGCGACGTCAAGGGACCTTGTGCGGCCTATTACGGCTGGGTATGTAACCTTGCCCTGTGCCTGATCCTTGCCTGCGGTTTTTCCGAGCTGCTGGCTGGATGCGGAGATGTCGAGCAGATCGTCGGCGACCTGGAAACAGAGGCCGACATCAAGGCCGTAGCTGTAGAGATGTTTTACGCGGGCATGGTCAGCTCCGCCTGCGACGGCTCCCATTGCTGCTGAGGCGGCGAACATTTTGGCGGTTTTGTTTGTGTGAATGTACTTTAGAATGTCGAGCGTTCCCTGCTGTTTTTCTGAGTTGAGATCCTGCATCTGGCCTGCGATCATTCCGGCAGGTCCGGCGGCTTTTGCGAGTAGACGGATGAGCGAGAGGGCAGTCTTTGGGTCGTCAACTTTGTCGGCGATGACCTCGAACGCATAGGTCAGCAAAGCGTCGCCGGTAAGCAGTGCGGTCGCTTCATCGAACTGCTTGTGGCATGTTGGTCTGCCGCGTCGCATTTCGTCATTGTCCATCTCGGGCAGGTCGTCATGGACGAGGGAATATGTGTGTACCATCTCGATCGCGGCGGCGGCGGCTTTGGCGGCGGGGGTAACTTCGCCTGCGATCAGTTCGCAACACCAGAAGACCATCGCGGCGCGTATACGTTTGCCGGGCGCGTCGAGGGTGTATCGCATTGCGGCGTGAATGTCGGGCTGAATATCTTCTGCACTATCAAGAATATCGAGCAGTACCTGGTTGGCCAGCTTTGCTTTTTGGGCAAGGGCGTCTTTAAAATCGGTCTTTTCCTGTTGAGTCATGGTCATCACTTTTCTCTTTGTTCAGTAAGACAATATGGCATTTGAAATCGATCTGTGCTATTATAGCGGCTTGACGGCGGCAGGAAAGCAATAAAATGGTTTATCGGAAAGCAAAATGATACTTATATTGGGAGTTACAGCATCTGGTAAGGGCAGACTTGGGTATGAACTGGCTAAATCGATCAACGGTGAGATCATCAGCATCGACTCGATGAAGGTTTATCGGGGGATGGATGTGGGGACGGCAAAACCGCCTGCAGAGCGGCTTCAAGCGATAAAGCACCATCTTGTCGATGTGGTCGAGCCCTGCGAATCGTTCGGGGTGGACAGGTTTTTGGAACTGACCGAGACGGCACGGCGGGAGATAGTCGCGGCGGGTAAAACGCCTGTATGTGTGGGTGGGACGGCGATGTATATTAAGGCGCTTCTGTACGGGATATTTGACGGGCCGGGCGGGGATGAGGGGATACGGATGAAGCTAAGGGCCGAGGCTGAGGAGTTTGGGCCGGGGCCTTTGCATGGGCGGCTTGGCGAGGTTGACCCGATCGCGGCTGGGCGGATACACCCGAACGATGAAAAACGGATCGTGCGGGCACTGGAAGTATTTGAGCTGACGGGTAAACCGATAAGCTCGTTTCAGAGCCAGTTTGACGCTGAGCCGAATCTTGAGGGATGGACGATAATCGGGCTTCGCAGGGACAAGGAGATCGCAAGCAGACGCATTAACGCAAGGGTTAAAAAGATGATAGCCGATGGGCTGGCTGATGAGGTTCGGGGTTTGCTCGCAGAAGAAAAGCCTTTGAGCAAACAAGCGGCGTGCGCGATCGGGTACGCAGAGATGATCGACCACCTTAACGGCAAAATGACGCTGGAGGAAGCAACCGAAAGGATAAAGATCAACACCCGCAGGCTGGCTAAAGGACAACGGACGTGGTTCAAAACATTCAAAGGGGTAAACTGGCTGGACCTGGAAGAAGATGAAACTGTAGAGAACGTACTGGCAAGAACGCTGGAGATTATCAGTTAATATCTGGAGGAGTCATTGGGAGGAATATGTGGTAGATCAGGAATCGATTACCTGGTCCGAATTTATGGACGGTTTCTTTAACCAGCTTTGAATTTGACTCAGAAGATGGGCCAAGGGTATCATTCGCATTCATATTCAATTCGTTTCGTCGGTTTTCAATGGCATCTCTGACACCATTTACAGCCTTATCGACATCGGAATCCATCACGTACCCCAGCATCCCACCTTTATTCAAGCCCTGAGCATATTGGCCATTAAAATAGCGATAAATTCCTTCTGTCACATACTGACTGTATAAAGCAGCAAATTTACCGGAGGAACGTTTGACTCTCAAAACCTTGCATTCAAAAGAATAATACACCTTTTCATCGTGCCCATGATTGAATACTAAATCGATTCTCCCAACCACATTGCCATCATTATCAAGAACATCAAATTGATGATTGATCAAGAAGAAGTGTTTTGAATGATCTTTGTGTTTCCGAAGATGAGAACAAAATAATCTGGTTATATGGTCTTCGAGTTTGGTGTTAGGCTTCTTAGTTGGAATCTTAAAAGTCTTGTTTGATTCCAAAACTAATTTTACAATTCGTGGGACAAATGAATCCGGAAACTGTGTTGCCCATCTATCGAGGTTGCCGGTTATGGCCATTTATCATTCTCCTTTGAATTCAAAATAGCACCGGCGATCTCATCGGCATCGTTTAGTGCGGCAGTGCGCGACCAGAATCGCATTTGCATCGGCTTAAGAATATACAGATCATCGCCGTCAAATACTTTGAGATTCTGGCAAAACACAAATCGCCCCTCTCCATGCTGCAAAAGGGATTTCATACGATTGAATATTTGTGCAAGTCTCTCATCTGCCTGAATAACAGGAATAGATTTACGAATTCTATCCGCAAGAGAAACCTGAACGATGGAATAAGGCGTCCCCTTTATCACTTCACCATTGACCTTAAAACTGCTTTCCTCACCAAAATTATTGAGCATTTCACAGAGCGTTTGAGCATACTTCTTCATGCCTTCACCACTTACCGGTTTAAGCGTAGGTACAGTTTCTCCGTTATGCTTGGGATGAAAACTCTTTATTACCAATCGCATGGTATCGTCAATTAACATCGCCTC
>DAOWHR010000124.1 GCA_030641315.1 Anaerohalosphaeraceae bacterium
ACAATGGTTTCTTTCGGCTCAAATGAAAAACCGCTTTTCGGAGACGAACAGCCCGTAACTAATATGACCAGCGAGATTAACAGGATCGCTGTCCAGGTTGCTTTGTGAATTATTTTTTCATTCATCATTAATTCCTCAAAAAGACCTTTGGAGTCTTATGTACGAAAACAGGTTGTCATGTGTGCTGCTGCGTCGTTTGAGCATACTTGTTTCGACACCAAACCTTATATTCAGCTTCCTGTAGATATACTTCATTTCACCGCGAACCTGAAAGCCTTCTGTGTTTCCGAATCTGCTGTCTTTTTCGTTGCGGTAATCAATACTGGCGTTGAAGGTTTGGCGTCCTGACAGTCTGCTGTACAGATCGAAGCCGGTCCTGAAAATTTCAAGATCCCGCGGCTGTGTCTCCTGAAATGTCCAGTCCTGATTCGATGCGAATAAACTTACGGTCGTGTCCGGATTGACGGCCCAATTGTATCTTCCTTCGTATCTTGTACCGGTCGAAGGGACAAGAGCGGACTTTCTGTCAATATATTCGGCAAGCAGAAAGAGGTTCTTCCATGAATAGTCAGCTCCGTAAGTATGGTGCGTGTATTCGTCCGGGAAAGTATTGTCCATTTGACTGTCAATTGTCTGGGACTGTCGTCTTTGCTCGTAATAGACTGAAATTCCGTTCTTGAAACGCTGCCTGACCGTAAATGCCTGGTTAAGGGTATCTTCGGTGCGTTCGGGATCGACGAGATAATCATAATCAACTTTGAACAACTGGCCAACCGTCGTAAAGTCTGGAAAACTTGAGGGGACAGGATTAAATATAAACCTGAGCTTTGTTCTGCCGTTTTCCTCAATGATCTGGTAGTCTTCGCCCAGAGTGTAAATCGAAACGTTGTCAGTATGCTTGACAACGATAGAACTTGTTATAATGTTAGGTCTGTTCAACTCTACCAGGACGACATCTGATGCATTGTGCTCTTCACCGGCCACGCTTGCCGTTCCTGCGTCCCCAATAATATCTACCCTGTTGACGTTTACCGAATATGTACCGAGAAGTATGCCCAGCGGATTGTTTCGATAATAGTCAATGCTCAATATTCCTCCCTGCTGGTCGAGTTTGTTACCGCCGCCGAAATCGGCCCTGGAGCCGTATACACTTCCGCTTGACAGAAAATTGCCATAGAGCCTGTGTGTGTAGCCTGCCCGTGCTGAATATTCATCGCTCTGGCTGTCTGTCTGCCTGGACTTGTGGTATCTGGCCGAATAGAAAGTGCTGAAATCATCGGAATGCTGCAATCTGAGCATTTCTTCCCATTGCAGGTTTTGCAGATCAAATGCACCGGACTGGTCATGGTAATCGAGATACGAAGACAGGCGATGTTTTTTTTCCAGTCCAAACTCATATTCATGTCGCAGCGAATAGCGGTCCTGCTGGTATTGTGTCGATGAACCTGCGCTTTGCTGGCGGACTTCATTACGCTCGAAATCGAAAGTTAAATGTGAATTTTCAGTAAAATCATGAGTCAGCATGTAACGGAAAATATCGGAATCACGGTTATAGAAATCCGTAGAAGGATTTGAAAGCGATTCCTGTCGATCACGGTTTATTGAGTAGTCGAATCTCATAGGCCAGCCTTCGAGCTTCCAGTTAAAAACCATTGTCGCGTTATCCCTCTCGCTTCGCAGCGGGCCGAGAAACTGCCTGCTGATCAGGTCCTCCGAGCGATTTGCGTAAAAACCGGCAGGATACGGTTTATTTCGAAGCATACTCAGGCTAAGGTTATATTCCTTGAGAAAATCACTCGAGCTTTGTGATACATCGTCAGAGCGAAGACGGTCCTGGGCAAGACCAAACCCGATTCCTGCAGCATAAAGCATAAAGTCAGGATCAACTACGTCACCTTCAGTTTTAAATCTTATCTTTTCTTCAAAAAGCGTGGAGGTGCTGGTTCGTGTTTCGTTTGGACTTTTGTTTTGATCCTTCTGCCACTGCGAAGCCAGCTCGACATGCCCTTCGATCGGCCCGTGTTTTACCAGCGGACGCTCCCTTCCACGTACGTTAACGGCACATCCTGATACTCCCATCGTAATTACAATTGATCCAACCATGGCGTATCGCAGCATATAAGCGACTAACCAACTGTTTCGCTTTGTATGATGGCTCCTTACGAAGTCAGTATCAACAAAATATTTCTTTGGGCTACGCAACTATTCTACCTGGATGTTTTCTTTTAAGAGTCTTCTGTCTGAAGCGACATGCGCACTGTGACAGACCGTACATTCGGTCATTTCCTGTGGGTGCTCCTCGATGGCAATGATGCCGGCTTCGTCATGGCATTTATAACAAAGGACAGGCTGCGGTTCGTTAAGTAAATGCTCATTGGTGCTTCGGTGAGGATTATGACAGAAAAGGCAGTCCCCTACTGCGACAGGGCCGTGTACCCAGCCTTTTTCAGACAGATAATTATCGTGACATTCATAGCAGAGTTGTGGGATTTCCTTTGACAATTTTGTCAGTGCCCACTGACCTTTGGCTTGCCGAACATGGCAGACATTATTATCGCAGTCTTTTATCGGTTCGTGGGCGAATGAACGCCTGGCTGTACTTTCTCCAGATGCACCGCCTGGCATACCGATGTCACGAGCAGCAATCGAGTTTGGGTCCGGCGGCTGATAACCCGGAGGTGGAACCTGCTCAAAAAAAAATGTGAGTATCCTGTATCTCTGGTCCTGGTCGCACCCTGCGACGATCAATGATACCGCCAGAATCGAAATAACGATCCATAGCCATAATTGATCGACTACCGGGGCCAAGGCTTTTCTTTTTGAAATGGTCATATCTATATTTGCAAATACCCAATTAGCTATTCGACAGAATCGGGGAAACTGCCAAATCCGTAGACGTTGACCTTTTCCTTGCCGATCTGATTGGTCACAATTACGAGAAACTCAAGCTTAGAACCTTCCACCGCATAGTCGGCGAAGAGATCGATATTATCATAATCCAGTATAATCTTTGCCGGAAGATTAGTACTGCCCGGTTTGCCGCCAGCCCCGCCAAACAACAAAAGCAGTTGCCCTTTAGTATTATAAATCTTGGCATACTCAGTACTGGTATCAACCAACCAAATATTCTCATTGCGGTCGATTGCGATGCCCTTGGGACGGACCAGTTCGTCAATATTGTCACCACGCTGGCCAATGGTTCGGATAAAAATTCCTTCGCTGTCAAATTCGGTGATCCTTCCAGCCGCTTTATCTGTTACGAATATATTACCGCTGCTATCCATTGTCAGATCACTGATAAGCTGGAACTGGCCTGGATTATCGCCGCTTGTTCCGAAT
This sequence comes from Anaerohalosphaeraceae bacterium, assembly GCA_030641315.1. Classification (GTDB taxonomy): domain Bacteria; phylum Planctomycetota; class Phycisphaerae; order Sedimentisphaerales; family Anaerohalosphaeraceae; genus DAOWHR01. The sequence goes on from DAOWHR010000124.1 coordinate 3,340, forward strand.
CGCATTATCTCCGTATCGGTTTGAGTATCAATGACAATAACACTGTTGGTTTTTGTATCAGTGAAATAACATCTCGTACCTTTCACTACCAGATCGACCGGTGATACATCCATTTTGGCGGCAAGGATCTTCGTCAGATCATCCTGACTGTCAAAAACAA
>DAOWHR010000135.1 GCA_030641315.1 Anaerohalosphaeraceae bacterium
CGTCTGCCCCTGAACCATAAAGTGAAGCCTCTAAGGCACCTTCAGCATCACCATCGGGACGCAAGGATATTCGAGCGCCAGCTGAACGAATCTCTCCGATCAGGTCTCGGTGACGTAGGCGATCCAGTAGAGATTTGCGATCCAGTAGACAGCAGCGGTGAAGAACGATATCAATATAAGCGGCTTGGTCGGGGTGTTTTTTTTGCAGGCGACGATGAAGGGGACCAGTGCGAACCACGCAAGGTAACCCATGTTCATCGGGGCCTGTATGACGGTCAGCAGCAGGGCGGTCAGCGCGAAGCATACTAACGTTGGTATTGATGAATTATTTTTGCGATCCTTTGCTGTCATTGAAATATTAATTCCTTATTTTGGGCAACTCCCCTTTTTTGCGAATCCTGAGTAATTCAGTAGCAACTTCTTCATCTTTAAACTTACTTGAAAGACTGCGATTTAGTTTGTCTGTAAAGACTTCAAGCTTGTCTTTCTGTTTAATAAGAGAATCACTTGGAATATCCGTGTCGACATATAAATCTTTCATTACATCAATTTCTTTTTGGTTCATGATGGCCATGTCACTCTCCCTATTTGAATTAATTTTTTGATTTAACTCTATTCTGAAGTGGTCCCAACTTTCCACTCTTCCGCAAGCTACGTAATTTTTTTCTTATTTCTTCTGCGGTATAAGAATGAAAAGATTCCTTCATTCGAATATTGAACTTTTCTGTAAATAGCCCTAGTAAATAAGGCTCATCAGTAAGTTGTTCCGTAGATATTTTATTCTCATGATATAGCCATTTTAATTCATTAATAGCATGTTCGGCCCATTTGTTACTGTTTTCACCTTCGATAGGATTGTTTTGAACGAGTTGCAATCTTTTTCTTGTCTCTTTGACGTATTCTTCGGAGATGTCTATGCCGGAGTATCGGCGTTCGAGTTTTGCGGCGGTTACGGGGGTTGTTCCCGATCCGCTGAACGGGTCGAGGACGAGGTCGCCGGGGTTTGAGCTTGCTCTTATTATTCTTGCGAGGATGCTTTCGGGCATCTGGCAGGGGTGCCAGCCCTGACGTTCCTCAAATGTGCCGCAGATACGGGGGAACTCGTTCCAGACGTCATCGGGTAGTTTGCCTGCTGGGTTTGCGCGTTTGTCCTTGTATATCTTCTGGCGGTCCGAGAGGACGCGGACGGCGGTATCGTTGAAGGTGAAGGAGTCCTTGTTTTTTACGAAGTAGAAGATGTGGGTGTGGGCGCGGGCGAATTTTGCTTTTGTCTGCTGGCCGAATGTGTAGTGCCAGATGATCCAGTTTCTAAGGGTGAGGCCGAGTTTTTCACCGATGAGGCGGACGTGGGCAGCGTAATCGTCGCCGATAGCGATGTAGAACGAGCCGTCGGGCTTGAGGGCGTTTATGCAGGCAGCCATCCAGTCTTCGGTCCATGCGACGTATTTATCGGACTTGACGTTGTCCTTGTATTTGTCGTATTTGTAGCCGATGTTGAAGGGCGGGTCAGCAAAGATCAGGTCGGCGAAGGGGGCGGTTACGCCGTTGAGCAGTTCGATACATTCGCCGCTTATGATATTGTTATTGAAGTTTTCCATTGGGGTATGATACCGGGATGGGCGATTATTGCAAGGGGGTTTTTGAGTCTGTGGGGCCTTATAATCGCTTAAGATAGACTTTTTGTGATAATAATGAACCTTTTGCGTCGATCTTAGGACTATATGGTTATGCGAGATGAACTTTCTAATCTTGAAGATCAGCTTTTGGTTATGGATGCTCAGGACGGTAGCAGCAAAGCTATGACTGAGCTTGTTTCCAGATGGAACAGGCGGATGTGGGTGCATGCTTATCGGCTTACAAGTGATAGCGGTGGTGCGTGGGATGTTACGCAGCAGAGTTGGGTTGGGATCATCAAGGGGATCAGAAAGCTGAACGATCCGGCGAGCTTTCGGGGGTGGGTTTACAGGATCGTTACGAACAAATCGATGGACTGGCTCAAACGGAATATTAGTGACAAGGCGGTCAGTATCGATGATGTTAAAGAGCCAGCGGGCGTTGAGAGCAAAAGCTATGGTGTTGCGGATCTGCTTTTGAAGCTTGATGTTAAGAAGCGGGCGGTGATCTATCTGCGTTATTTTGAGGATCTGAGCCTGGTCGATATCGCGATCGCTTTGCAGATACCGGTCGGGACTGTTAAGTCGCGATTGTACAGTGCTAAAATGGAATTCAAACAAATATGGCAAAACGATGCCAATAATTATTAAGGAGTATTATTATGATGCAGGAACAGATCGATAAAATGATGGAAGACAATTATGACATTTCAATGGGCGATTCATTCGGTACATACATGGATATGATCAGGGCTTTTTACGGCAAAAAGATGCGATGGATTGTAGCTATTGTATGGTTCTGGTCGTTGGTATTTCTTGCTTTGATCATCGTCAGCCTGGTTATATTTATTAATTCCGAAGTGACCAAGACGCAGATCATTTGTGCGGCGATATTCGTGTCAGGCTGGGTCGGGATCGGTGTTGCCAAAGAAATGGCTTGGTCGATGGTCAATAAGAATTTGCTGAGCAGGGAAATAAAACGACTTGAAATACGGGTTGCGGAACTTAGCGAAATCGTCAGGAACAAATAATTCAGTTGCATTATGTTTGCGGTAAGCTAAAGTGGTTGATGTTTTGGTGCCGATCATTTTTTGTGGAGAACAATAAAATGAAACTAAGACTGCTTATCCTTACGTTGTTTGTTACGGTGTTATTATCAGGCTGTGAGGAACATGAATATACTATCAATTTGAAGTATGACGGCGATAATGTCATCCGCAATGTTGTGTGTTCGGAGAATATGCCTGCGGATGTTCATGCGAAGCTTATGAATCTGTACCCGAAACAGATTGACGCGAATAGTTATGAAGGAACTTTCGGTGAGAATCTTCCTGATGATGTTGGCGGTTTTGGAAGGAACGTGCATGTGAGCAATCCGATGGGAGAGGCTTATATTTACATCGAACGTTTTCGCGGGAAAGACGCACAGGCAGTCGATGTCGAAAAGTCGCTGGGGACGGCTGACCGGCTTACGGACATGGTGATCGACTGGTTGGAATTCGAGTTGGGCAGTGAGCCTGGTTTTGATAAGCTTAAGGCGTTCTGCGATATTAAGATTCGGGAGGATATTAAAAATCTTGCCTTCTATTTCTGGATCGGTGAGAAGTTCAATCAAAGCGAAGTGAATGATTCCTGGAACAGGATACTTCTATATTTTTATGAGCGGGGATATTTTACGGTTAGCGATTTAAGCGATATCGCAATATCGGCGGATGGTGAGTGGGTGGTGACTTTTGCCAGGGATTTGATCTGCGAGAATCTGGGGAGTTCCAAATCGAAAGAAGAGGGTAAAGTGCTTACGTTTCTGGAAAGCGAGGAAGCGTTGGAGCGGTCGGCGAGTCGTTTTTTAGCGTCTCTTGAAAAGCAAAAAGAAATAGATCAAAAGAGTGACGGTAAGAGCGGGGAAAGCAGTGGTGCTGTTGAAAATCTGGATGCAATAACTGAGGAGATTTTTTTGATATACAGCATTGATTTTGAAGAGATGCTAGGTATTGAGATTTTCGGGAATCCTCCTTCGAAAGTTGATGTAACTCTGGAGTGCCCGCGAAAGCCCTACGAAACAAATGGTCAGTGGGATGCTATGGCTGGGCAGGTTCGCTGGTCGGGTAAGGTTGAAGAAGATAATGTGCCATTCATTTGCTACTCGAAGATTGGGGCGCCTGATGAAGGATTCCAGATTGGACACTTTGGGCGAGTTGTGCTGGCCGATGGTGAACTGGTTGAGTATGTTTTCTGGTACAAGGGATTGAATGAGAAGCAGAGGGGGCAATGGGATGAGTTTCTTATGTCTCTCGATCCAGGCCAGGATATTGGAAGAAGGGTGGGGTCGTTTAGATTCAAGGATGCCCCTGCTGCCTCTACAGACAGCGAAGAAGGGGGCAGGCAGCTTTGGGATGTTCCCCGCGACATGATTTTGGAAGGCTTGAAGATGAAGAAGGATCAGAAGGATCAGAAGGAACCAGAACCTAAGGGAGCTGTTCAGGCCAAGGCACAAAAGGAAATCTTCAAAGTCTATCCTATTGGCAAGGTGGTCAAGAGGGACGGTAAGACATTTATTGAGATTGACAGGCAGTATGCGGCGGGGCTGAAGGGGCTTGAGAATCATTCTTATGTTAATGTTGTTTACTGGTTTGACAAAAACGATACGCCTGCCAAGCGCAGTATATTGCAGGTTCATCCGAGAGGGGATAAGAAGAATCCTCTGACAGGTGTGTTTGCCACCCATTCTCCTTTCAGGCCGAATCTAATCGCTATCAGTAAGTGTGATATTATTTCAGTCAAAGAGAATATTATTGAGATAAAAGAGATAGATGCTTTTGATGGTTCGCCTGTTCTGGATTTGAAGGGTGATTTCTTCAGGTTTTATAAGCCGGAAACCAGGCAGGTTGTTGAAGGGCAGTCTGTGGAGTGATCGATGAAAACCTTAGTCGGTTCCGTTAAGCTTCTTTATTCCTGTAATCAATTTGTTCTCAAGTTCAACAGGGTCCAGTAATCGTATGTCCTGAATGTTATATGCGTCATTCAACGTGCTTAACCACTTCTCATGTGAAAGACCAGTCAAGCAGACATTGTTATCTGCATCCAGAATAAAGTACCCAGGGATTGATTTCCCAAGTTCCTCTATTTCACATTTATCACATTTACCATAAATAATATTCCCTGATGTTCCCATCGAGACAACGTCAGGAAATACGGAAATCTGAGATGTTTCTCCCTTGCCACCTGTATGCCAAATTATGTGTTGCCATTTATTGAAACCTTCGTAATAAAATATATCGAATATATCTTTCCCACATGCCAATTCGATTCTGTCAGGAACCTGCCTTTGATCATAGCCATATTTTATTGTAAACGTCTTATAAAGGTCACTGGGAGTCATTAGGTCGGATATATCAAAGCTATTTTCATATTTCGACCGAATAGTCATCTTTAAAGAATCTGCATCGGCCACTTGCTCTAAAGTGTGGTTGACCGAATCCAGGATAAAATAACTTGTATCTTCTCCATAATATCTTTCGCCTACAACAATATCATCCAATATTGCAAGTTTTGTTACTCGTGATTCTATCCTAACACCTAAGCCATATATCTCATTACAAATCATAGAATTTCCGGCATAAGCGGATGAGCAACTGTATCCATTGGGCAGCCATAGACGATAATCGTGAGCAGACACGAACAGAGGTCTTATGCAACAATAATTGCAACTAATGAACAGAGTTGCTACGGCAACAAGAAATATTAAATACTTCCAACGGTACAACTTTGCAAAAGACAAGGGTTTGCGGCACAATTGTTTTGTGTTTTCTGCCATATTAAATTCATCCTGCGCTATTGTCATTCTTCTATGCAAAGATATTCAGCATCTGTTAAGCGGTTGAGGTAGTCATAAGTATAGCTATTATCAGGTGCGGAAGTGCGGTGGTCAAATGAAATCGATGTAATATTACTGTTTTTGTTGCAATGGGCTGTTTTGCTTGCTGGTTGTCTGGTTTATGGGGGCTTATGTGTGCGGCTTGTAATGGCGAAACGGATATTTCGAGGGGGGGTATTGCGTATGAGTGAGTTTTTTTTGTGGCAGTAATAATAAATATCTATACTTATGTGATCTTTTACGGATACTTGGTCTTGCTAAATCGCTTTAATCCCTGCGCTGGCGCTTCGGGCTACTGTTGCCACTAAGTAATCTCGCTCGCATTGCGTTTAATACAATAGAAAAACTTGAGGTTTCCAGAAGGATTTGCTATTGTACCGTTAATCGGGCCTTGCGGCGATGGTGAGCGGATATTAATTGAAATGCAGATTCTATACTTATGATAACGATAGTTGATTATAAAGCGGGTAACCTGACGAGCGTTCGGCTGGCTTTCGAGCATATCGGGTTCGAAGTGCGTATTACGCAGGAACCTGACGAGATATTGGATGCTGAGCGTGTTGTCTTTCCCGGTGTCGGCGCTGCTGGGGCCGCGATGGATAACCTTCGTCAGCTTGGCCTTATCGAACCGTTAAAGCAGGTCGTCGCTCGCAAAGTTCCGTTTCTGGGGATATGTATCGGGATGCAGCTTCTGTTCGATCTTAGCGAAGAAGACGGCGGCACGGATTGTCTTGGTCTGATCGCAGGGACGGTCAAGCAGTTTCGGCCTGCTGACCCGATGTGCAAGATACCGCAGATGGGCTGGAACACGGTCAGTATGGTAAACGCCCATCCTTTGTTTGAAGGGATAGAAGACAACAGCGAATTCTATTTTGTGCATAGTTACTACCCCGCCCCGCCCGAGCAGGGAGTTATCATCGGGCAGACCGACTATGCCGATGTTGTGTTCGCAAGCGCCGCTGCAAAGGGTAATATCGTATCGACACAGTTCCACCCGGAAAGATCGGGGCGAATTGGTCTTAAACTGCTGGAAAACTTCTGTCGATGGGACGGCAAATGCTGAGTAAACGAATAATACCATGTCTTGATGTGCGAAACAAAAGGGTAACCAAGGGCGTTAAGTTCCAGAACAATGTCGAGCTTGGCGATCCTATCGAGATGGCGGTGGCGTACAGCGACGGCGGGTGCGACGAGCTTGTGTTCTATGACATTACCGCATCGGCTGAGAGACGGCCTATCGATATTGAGATGGTTCGCGAGATCGCAAATGTTGTGCATATACCGTTCGCGGTCGGCGGCGGGATCGAAAAACTTGAAGACATGCGAAGAGTGCTGCTTGCAGGCGCCGAAAAGATATCCGTTAACTCGCTTGCGGTGCGCAATCCCCGGATCATTGCCGAAGGAGCAAGGGAGTTCGGCTCACAGTGTATCGTGCTGGGCATGGATCCGGTCAGAGTGGACGACAGGGAGAAATTTCCAAGCGGCTATGAGATCACGACCAGGGGGTTTCGGGAACGGACCGGCATGGACGCTCTAGCCTGGGCAAAGAAGGCCGAGGATATGGGGGCAGGCGAAATCGTGGTCAACAGTGTCGATGCCGACGGAACCAGAGAAGGCTTTGAGCTTAACCTTACGGAAATGATCGCCGTAAATGTCGGGATACCCGTGGTCGCAAGCGGCGGGGCAGGTACATGTCAGCATCTTGTCGATGTGTTCACAGAAGGCAAAGCCGATGCGGCGATTATCGCGAGCATGATCCATACCGGCCAATTTACGATCAGGCAGATAAAGGACGAACTGATCACATCGGGGATATGCATCAGGCAAAAGTGGTAAGGTTTGTTTGAGGAATTAGTCGTCAGCTTTCGAAGCATAATCGCTTTCCCTGTTTTTTGATGTTTTTTTGTTGGAAAGTTTTGAACACTGTTGGTGTGACGTCGTATTATAGGTAAATGGGGCTTCGGGTCCGGGTGTATTGGATCAGAGCAATTGGATTTTTAGTGTATCGCTTATACCTATTGCGGCTTCGTCTGACTACGTTGAAAATACTCGACAATGGATAGCATTGGCTGCGTTTTTCGCCTTGTCAGACTCGTCCTCATAACGGCCTAAGTCGATACATA
>DAOWHR010000118.1 GCA_030641315.1 Anaerohalosphaeraceae bacterium
CGAACTTGTGATCGATGATAAGAGCGATCTTGCCGGTCTGCCTGACGGCGTGATCGCAGGCGCCGCCCAAGCTGCTGCCGGACGGGGCTATAAGGACAAGTGGCTCTTTACTCTGGACAAGCCGAGCCTGATCCCGTTTTTGCAGTATTCTGATAAACGCGGTCTCAGGGAAAAAATGTTCAAAGGTTACATCAACAAAGGCGACCATAACAACGAACTGGACAACAAAGAGACATTGACCCGGATAGCGTCGCTGAGAGTGAGAAAGGCAAAGCTGCTTGGATTTAAAACTCATGCGCATTACGTTCTCGATGAGAACATGGCCAAGGAGCCTTACCAGGTATACGATCTGCTGTGGCGTTTGTGGACTCCGGCGCTGAAGGTGGCAAAAAAAGAGGCCTACGATCTTCAGTCGATGATCTTTGATGCCGGCGATAATTTCAGGCTCCAGGCTTGGGACTGGTGGTACTATGCGGAAAAACTCAAGAAAGCAAAGTACGATCTTGACGAGGAAATTTTAAAGCCGTATTTCAAACTGGAAAACGTAAGGGACGGCGCCTTCAATGTTGCAACAAAGCTCTTCGGCATCACCTTTGAAGAGATTAAAGACATTCCAATTTATCACGATGAAGTAACCGTCTTTGAGGTTAAAGAAGCCGACGGTACGCACATCGGGCTGCTGTACACCGACTATCATCCAAGAGCAAGCAAGCGAGGCGGGGCCTGGATGAACTCCTATCGCAAACAGTGCCGAAAGGACGGCCAAAAAATTACGCCGATCATCTCCAACGTATGCAACTTCTCAAGGCCGACCGGTGATAAACCCGCACTGCTTAGCTTCGAAGAAGTAACAACGCTGTTCCATGAATTCGGACACGCACTGCACGGACTCCTTTCTGACAGAACCTATGAAAGTCTTACCGGAACCTCTGTCGCGCGGGACTTCGTCGAACTGCCCTCACAGATCATGGAAAACTGGGCCAGCGAGCCTGACGTGCTAAGATCATACGCAAGGCATTACAAAACAGGCGAGTCGATACCGCAGGAACTGATCGACAAGATTCAAAATGCCCGTCACTTCAACAAGGGCTTCGAAGAGGTTGAGTACCTTGCCGCGTCGTTTCTGGATATGGACTGGCACACGCTGGAAAATGCCGAAAAAGTCGACCCCGTCCAGTTTGAAAAGCGATCAATGGATAAGATCGGTCTGATCCCTGAGATCGTTTCAAGATACAGAAGTCCCTACTTCCGCCATGTCTTCTCCGGCGGCTATGAGGCAGGGTATTACAGTTATGTATGGGCCCAGGTCCTCGACGCGGATGCGTTCCAGGCGTTCAAAGAGACAAGCCTTTTCGATAAAAAGACCGCTGATGCCTTCCGAAAAAACATCCTCGCCGCAGGCGGAACCGAAGAACCGCAGATCCTCTACAAAAGATTCAGAGGCGCAGAACCAAAAATAGAACCACTCCTCGAAAGGCTTGGACTAAAGTAACAGAGCCGTAATATATTACTGACGTTTTTCAGCAAGGCTTGCGCAGACGATCTCATTGTCATTGCGAATGTAAATGTGTTTGTCCGCATAAGCCGGGTGAGCCCAACATACTCCGTCCCTTAAGCCTAGCTGGCCCTTTGTTGGTTCGATCAGTTTTGCCCGGCTGATCTCCTGAAATCCATTTGGCAACAGTTTGCTTATAACCAGTTCACCGCGTTCGTTGAACATCCAGATTATGTCTTTGTTCTGCACCATGTGAATGTTTGCCCAGCGTGCCCTGGGGACAGCGGTCAGGTCCTCCCAGATACGGTCGCCCGTGTCAATGTTCAGGCACCTAAGCTCCCCGTAACTGTCAACGCCGTAGAGATACTCCCCCTGGATAACAGGCGTCGATATCATGCAGTGCAGCGCGTCAGTGTTCCGTTCGTTTTTACCAATACGCCTCCATGTTTTTTCAACCGCCAGCTTATCCGGATCGACCTTAAGCATCAGCGACCCGTCATAGAACGAACTGACAAACAGATAGTTATTACTGAATACCGGTGTTGGAACGGTAATGACCATGTTTTTGGGAATGAACGGATGCTCCCAATAAAGTTTTCCTGTCAGCGGGTCCATACCGACCACTCGCTCGCCCGTCAGGCATACCAGCACACGCTTACTTGCCTGTTTGATCATGATAGGGGACGAGTATGAGGCCCTGTCATTCATCGCTCGCCATTTCTCATCACCGCTGATTTTGTCATATGCAACAACACACCCGCCGTCTTTAGCTCCTATCTGAACGACCAAAAGCCCGTCAACTATGATCGGCGATGACGAGACGCCCCAGATAGGAATTTTGATCTCATAATCTTTCCCCGGCAGTTTTGACCACTTGACCTTTCCGGTTTTAGCATCAAGGCAGAAAAGATGCCCCATCGTTCCGACCGAATATACGTAGGCTCCATCGATGCTGACAGAGGCTCTTGGCCCATCCGGGTATCCCACTTTGCGGTAAACGCATTCATATTTATGCGTCCAGATATTGCGGCCTGTTTTCGCGTTGAAGCAGTGCACACGTTCCTGTTCAACAGGTTCCGTAATGCGGTCGCTAACATACACTCTGCCGTTAGCGACAGTTGGACCGCTGTAACCGTTTGCGATCTCGGATTGCCAGACAATATCGAGTCTGTCAGAATCGAATTTGGTAACTAAACCATCTTCACTCCATGTCCCGTCGCGGTTCTCACCTCGCCATTGCGGCCAATCCGCAGCGAAGACTCTGCATGTGGACAGAAATACTAAAACCGAGACGATTACAAGTGTATTTAGTTTGATCATTATATCGCCTTA
>DAOWHR010000403.1 GCA_030641315.1 Anaerohalosphaeraceae bacterium
TTATTACAGGTTTTTAGTTACAGTGGTACAATTTTCAACCGCCCGCCAGGTGGTACAATTTTGCTCCGCCGTTTATACAATTCCGCCTGCCGTGCAGTGCCCGTCGCGGCAGGTGGTTAATTTTTGCTCTTCAACCTTAAAAAATAATCTGCGTAAATCTTCTGATAAACAAGACTATCCAATTCTACAACCCCAATTCCACACCTTAACTACTATCTACTAACTACTGAAACGAAGTTTCAAAAATCTTACCTAATCGTTAAAATCATGGTCAAAATAGGCAATCTAGGCAACCCCAGAAATTGAATTCTTGCTCTTGACAGGTCGACAAACTCCAGTACATTTTTGCGCATTTTCCGATCAAATCAGTAACTTTTCGATCAAAACAGTGCAATAGTTGGCAATTTTACCCCAAAAAAGTAAAGTTGCCCATCTTAACAAAGTGCGTTTTTAGGCTGAAAACGCACTTTGCCCCAAAACATGTCCCACCTCACAAGGTGTCCATGGCCTCCCGAAATAATCCCAAAATCGTTCGAAAACGGTACACTCTGGAACTGTTCCATTTCAACTTGCAAATCGAATTTTTCAAAATATCCGGATTTTCCAAATAAAATCTCGCAATAGTACTTGCATAATCAACACAAAACTATATAGTTGTAAGGCTTTAGAGGCCATGTAGTTATTGCCTCGCAAAGCTAATAAATAGTTGATTATGATCACATAACGGCCATTATGCCGTTTGGACCCAGAAACGGAGAGTATTTGAAATGTCGAGAGTTTGTCATTTTACCGGAAGAAGGACTACAGCCGGACAGTCGATTTGCAGACGTGGTAAAGCTGTTAAGCACGGCGGTGTCGGTCTAAACATTACAGGAGTTAGTAAGCGTAAGTTCAAACCTAACATCCAGAATGTACGTGCTGTTATCGACGGCAAGATCTGCCGAATTAAGGTGTCAGCAAAGGCTATCCGTATGGGCCTGGTGGTCAAACCCCCGAAGAGAAACTATAAGCCTGCTGAAACTGCATAAATGCTGATGCCTCGATATTGGATTTTGACGTTGCACCCAGAGTCCTGTTAAATGTACTGTGAGGCATATTAGCGGCGTATCAAACAGATTTACTAAAGCGAGGCTTATATGGTCTCGCTTTTTTTATGGAGTCAATCACATGTCAAACAAAATTGACGAAGCACAGGCAAGACAGGTCGCAAAGCTTTCCAGGCTCGACCTGACCGATGATGAGATAAAGCGTTTCAGCGGCGATCTAAGCTCGATACTTGAATACATCGAAAAGCTGGATGAACTGAACACCGATTCGGTTGAGCCGCTGGCGCACTGTTTGCCTGTTCATAATGTTTTCAGGGCTGATGTGCCGAAGGAATCGCTCACTGCCGAACAGGCAGTAGCCAACGCCCCCGAGCGGTATGACAATTACTTTAAGGTTCCCAAAGTACTCGATGATAATAGCGGCGCATAGATAACCGATATGGAAAGGTTAAGTTATGGCACGAATTCTGTTAGCAGTATGTATAGCAATGGTAATGCTGGCTGGTTGCGATAGACGCGAAGCTATCGCGGAACAGGGGAAAAAGGTGGAAATAACACATGGACAGACCTCGCAGCATTTCGCGAAAAAACTAGTGGTTACAAAGGAACTGGCTGCTGATTACTTGCTGTATATCCCTAATGACTACGGCAAGCAGGAAGAAAAGTGGCCATTGATCATGTTCCTGCATGGTTCCGGCGAGCGTGGGACCGATATCAATCGTGTTAAGTTATACGGTATTCCAAAGGTAGCTGCCAGCAAAGAAGATTTTCCGTTTGTGGCGGTATCTCCGCAATGCCCTAAAGGGCAGTGGTGGGATGAGGATGTTGTGATCAATTTGCTCGATGATATAATTCAAACTTACGATATTGATCCGGACAGGGTGTATCTAACCGGCTTGAGTATGGGCGGGTTTGGTACATGGAAGCTTGCTACGAAATATCCTGACAAGTTTGCCGCGATAGCTCCGGTATGCGGCGGGGGTGAGCCGTTTGAGGCTATGACCAGCCTCAGAAAAATGCCTATATGGGCCTTTCATGGCGGTAAGGACAATATTGTGCCGTTAAGACGTTCCCAGGAAATGGTCGATGCGATGAAGAAGGTTGGCAACAACGCGAGACTTACTGTCTATCCGAAAGCAGGCCACGATTCGTGGACCGCAACTTATAATAACGATGAACTCTATAAGTGGTTTTTATCGCACAAAAAAACAAGACAATAACACTGATCAAAACGCATTTTTAAGTAAGAGTGGTTTACTATGTTAGAACTTAGTTGCAGACAACTTAGAGACGATATCGCGGCGGGCAGGGTCAAGAGCGTTGACGCTGTCGAAGCGGTATTTGCTCAGATCGAAAAGCATGAACAGACGATAGGCGCTTTTGTGTCTACGTTCAAAGATATTGCATTGGAAAAAGCCAGGTCGGTTGATGCGAAAATAGCGGCTGGCGAAAAGGTCGGCTTGCTTGCTGGTGTGCCGGTCGCGATCAAGGATAATATGTGTACCAGTTTTGGGGCTACTACCTGCGCATCGAAGATACTTGAGAATTTCCATGCACCGTACGATGCGGGGGTTGTTGAAAAGCTTAACGCCGCTGATGCTGTGATCGTTGGCAAGTGCAACATGGACGAGTTTGCTATGGGATCAAGCACGGAGAATTCCGGCTTGAAACAGACGGTCAATCCGTGGGACAATTCAAAAGTGCCTGGCGGATCGAGCGGTGGGTCAGCGGCGGCGGTGGCGGGGCGGATGTGTTTTGCTTCGCTCGGTTCCGATACCGGCGGATCGATCAGGCAGCCAGCGAGCTTTTGCGGAGTTGTCGGGCTAAAACCAACTTACGGCAGGGTGTCACGATACGGACTTGTTGCTTATGGATCGAGTCTTGATCAGATCGGGCCGTTTGGTAGAGATGTCGGTGACGCAGCGTTGATGATGAACGTGATCGCTGGGCACGATGAAAGGGATTCCACTTCGGTAGGTGCCGATATTGCTCCGGTTGCGGACTGTCTTGTCGATCTTGATAAGCCTGTCGAGGGATTGAAGATCGCTGTTGTGCCGCAGTTCAACGCAGGCGCATCGGATGAAGTGCAGGCGGCGATAACGGCAGCTCTTGAGGCTTATAAAGGTATGGGAGCGGAAATTGTCGAGATCGAAATGCCTCATATTGATTACGCTATCGCAGCGTATTATGTGATCGCTACGGCTGAGGCATCTTCTAACCTGGCGAGGTATGACGGTGTTCATTACGGGCATCGGACGGCTGATCCGAAGGATTATTTCGAGGTGTATTCAAAGTCGCGTGCCGAGGCGTTTGGTGATGAGGTGAAGCGACGGATCATGCTTGGGACGTATGTTCTTTCGAGCGGATATTATGACGCGTATTATCTCAAGGCGTTAAAGGTTCGCAACTTGATCCGTGGTGATTTTACGGCTGCGTTTGAAAAGGCCGACTGTATTATGATGCCTGTGTCGCCGACGACGGCGTTTGGGATTGGCGAGAAGACGGACGACCCGATGCAGATGTATCTTGCGGATATTTATACGATAGCTGCGAACCTTGCGGGTGTGCCGGGCGTGAGTGTGCCGTGCGGATTTGACAGCGGGAACATGCCGATCGGATTGCAGATATTTACGCCTGCGTTCACGGAAGACAAGCTGCTGCGTATCGCGAGGATGTATGAAAAGGAACATCAGTGGCATACGAAGGTGCCATAAACTCTAAATACTAATATCTAAATGCTAAACAAATACCAAACTGCAAATACTAAAAAATAAACGAATCGCCTTTGGCGATATAACAGGTGTGAACTTGGCCACAGATGAACACAAGATGGACACAGATAAAAACTAAGGACAAAAGATTAAAAACTTAACCGCGGAAAAAACTTTAAGGCAATTACGGATTTCGCGGATTTACGCGGATTAAAAGGCAAAAAAAGAACCACCTGCCGCGACCTGCTGCGACAAGCACAGCATGGCAAGCGGGCGCTGCACGGCGAGCGGAATGCACTGAAAGGCACGGAAATGACAATTTTACCATGAAGGAAATGAAGGGTATGAAGAAGGGCCAGATTGGATTTTAATATTGGCAGTGAATTAGAGGCAGATTGAGAATGAAAGGGCGAAAAAGGTACCGGACACCTAATTATTCTCACCTTTAATTATTCCTAAGGAAATCAATCATGACAAAAAACACAATACTATCGATCATTGTTATCCTGCTGGCACTGGCGATTACCGCCACCGGATGCGGGAAAAAGGAAAAAGAAACACCTCAGCCAACTGCTGACAAAGATCAGGTTCAAGCACAGCCCGGTATTCCGGTTGAACCTGGTATTCCAGCAATCGTAGTGACACCGGCCAACAACCCGGATGACCAAACAAAACCGGAACCTAAGGTCGTAGTAGATTCAGTTCCATTCGTACCAGAATCCTACTATAGCGGGGATTTAGCAATTACATCTTACGATGGAATACCTTTTGGTACTACATTATCCGAGATAAATACATATCTTGAAAAAATCAAAGGTATTCGAAAAGTAAACGGTGGAAATCCTTACTTGTATCGAGTGCCAACAAAAACTTATTACGCTTACTGTACTGACCGGGATAATGGAGCACTTTACTCGGAAGTAACTGTATATTTCAAAGACAACAAAATTGTTATGTTCAAAGATGTTATCAGTCGAAAGTTGTTTTCTGATGAGACTCCAGAGAAAGCCCAAGCTTTGTTTAATAAGTTAACATCCGAATTAACTGCTAAATGGGGTAAACCTGAATACAAATCATCGGAAAGAATAACTTGGATAAGAGATGACGTTACTGCAAACTTAACTATTGAATTGCCTGATAATTCTTACGGGCTTCCAATAGTGAAAATAACCATGTGGAAGAACTGATTTTTACAAGACTCATTTACAATATCAGATGAATTAAAGGTGGCTGCCTTTCTTTAATTCAAGCACGAGAGAAATGATATGTTTGAGAAAATCAAAGCTTGTTTTAAAAAGCTGCAATACTCTATTAGTGTGAGAGAAGATGGTCTTTTAGTAAACTCAATGTTGGGACTCAGAGAAGAGTATATAAAATGGGAAGATATAGATTTAATAAATGCGGTTCAGATTTTCCCAGGGTCTTTGAAATTGGAAATATTGTACCAGGGTCGTAAATATCTTTTCTTGTTCAAAGATATGTCGATATGGGATGAGGCATTGAAAGTGTTTTGTGAGCAATTGCCATCTTTTTCTATAGAGGCAGTTGAAGAAGCTAAGGAAGATATATATGAGCAATTGCATCTTTGCTGGGAAAAGGAAAAATAGATTAATATCTGAAATGCTAAGTTAAGAATGATACTCTGAGGCAGAGTGTAAAAGACAGGACGATATGATTATGAGTGAATTGGAATATAAGGTTATTGTTGGGCTTGAGATTCATGTTCAGCTGGCTACTCGGACCAAGATGTTTTGTAGTTGCGGACTTGGGTTTGGGGGTGAGGCTAATACTCGTGTTTGTCCGGTTTGTATTGGTATGCCGGGTGTGCTGCCTGTTATGAATAAGCAGGCGTTCGAGTATTCGGTATTGGCGGCGCTGGCTTTGAACTGCAATATCCCATCGTTTACGAAGTGGGACCGCAAGAGCTATTATTATCCCGATCTGCCGAAGAACTATCAGATCAGCCAGTATGATCTGCCGATGAGCGAGCATGGGTATATTGAGATTCCGCTTGAGGACGGGACGACTAAAAAGATACGGATACTGCGTGCGCATCTTGAAGAGGACGCTGGCAAGAATACGCATACGTTTGGCAATTTTTCGGCGATCGATCTGAACAGGACGGGTACGCCGCTGCTGGAGATAGTGACCGAGCCGGACCTTAGCAGCGGGGCGGAAGTGAAGGCGCTTGCTGTCGAGTTACAGCGGATCGTACGGTATCTTGGTGTGTCGCACGGTGATATGCAGAAGGGACACATGCGGTTTGAGCCGAATATTAATCTTGAGATCATCAAGGAGGGCAAAGCGTACCGGACGCCGATCACCGAGGTGAAGAATTTGAACTCGTTCCGTGCGCTTGAGGGCAGCGTTAAATATGAAACCGTTCGGCAGCTTGACGAGTTTATGGAAACGGGTGTTACGTTCGGGATGGGGAACAAGCGGACGTTCGGCTGGGACGATGTGAACGAGTGTACGGTTTTGCAGCGTGAGAAGGAAGAGGCGCATGACTACCGGTATTTTCCGGACCCTGACCTTGTGCCGGTCGAGATGAACGATGAGTGGCTGGCTGAGATTAAGGGGCAGCTTTGTGAGCTGCCGATCCAGAAGCAGCAGCGTTTTGTTGACGAGTACAAGCTTAGCGAATATGACGCGGCTGTGTTGACGGGTGACAGGGCGACGGCGGAGTTTTTTGACGGTGCGGTCAAGCTTGGCGCGGATGCTAAACGAGTGTGCAATATATTGACGCAGACGGGTTTGAAGATGGCTAACGAGAAGGGGTGTTCGGCTGCTGAACTTGGTGTGAGCGTTGAGAATCTTGCGACACTTGCGAAGATGGTGGACGCTGGCGATATAAACGCGAACGCCGCAACGAAGATATTTGAAGAGATGACGGCCAGCGATAAGGGGCCTGCGGTGTTGGCAGGGAAGCTCAACCTTGTGCAGAAGAGTGACGCGGGCGAGATCGAAGGGTTCGTCGATGAAGTTCTTGGAGCAAACGCCGAAGCTGTGGCCGAAGCAAAGAGCGGCAGTAAGAAGAGTAAAAAGGCGATGGGCTTTTTGATGGGGCAGGTAATGCAGAAGTCAAAGGGCCAGGCAAATCCGCAGGTCGTGTCGCAACTGTTGAATAAAAAGCTGGGTGAATCCGAATAGAACCTGTCGCTAGCGGAGAGTCAGTATTTTATTTTCTGAGGTATCTTAGTTCTTCTGCCAGGGGGATATTGTTGCCGTGGTGGTCCTCTCCGTAGCCTGTTTCTGCGAGCAGCTTTATGTCGTTGAGGACTCGTTTATCGCCTACGAATGTTACCTGCATGTCAGTTACGATGTCAATTTGTCCGGTTGCCAGCAGTTTTGCGACGGCATCGCTGACCTGTTCGAAGAGTATGGCGTCTTGGCATAAGGATAGACATTGCAGTTGGAGGGGGCGTTCGTATAGTACTAATCTCGATCTGTCGGCCAGGTTCATAAATACGTTTCTGATGATCGTTTCGACGTCATGTCCATCGGCGCTGTCGGGCACCAGTTTTAGCTTGACGATATCTTTTGCCAGTGCGATCCGTTTCATGGCGTTAATTTTTTCGTTTGCCCTGAACAGTTCCAGCGGTGATCCCGCATCGTAAGTTTCGTCCCCCAGGAGCATCGTTACGTTTGATCCGTAGTGCAGGACGAGTTTCGCGATGAGTGTCGAGGGGCGTACATGGAAGCCGCGGTATTGGGGTACGAGTACATCGATCCTGCCGATCTCCGCGTATTTTTTCAGCATTTCCTGGCAGAGTCTCTCGGCGCAATTGAGGAACTGGCTGGCGTAGCTAATCGCATAATTTGTCAGTCGTGAAAGTAAGGCATCGGCGTCGACGAGTTTCCGGTCCGAGTCAGATGACTCGAATGGCTTGTTGATGACATGGCGTTCGTAATAGTGGGCGAATTCGGTGGCGATGCGTAAGAGGTGGAAGACCACACTGATGTGCCCGCGAAGAACAGGCAGGTCGGTGTCGAGGCCCTCTGTTTCAGTTTTGGAGACATAAGTATCGTACAGGGACTGGAGATTGTGGAA
>DAOWHR010000036.1 GCA_030641315.1 Anaerohalosphaeraceae bacterium
ACCCAATGACAAGTTGCGGATGCTTCGAATGTATATCAGCCATTCTGCCTTCAACCAACGGCATTATGATCGTTAACCGTGAGTTCCCTGACATGACTCCGTGCGGCATGAAGTTCTCGACTCTGGCTGGAACCGTAGGCGGCGGAAATCAGGTCCCCGGCTTCATTGGTCACTCCAAGCATTACATTTCCTCAAAGAAATTCATCTTTGCCGAAGGCGGCATTGGAAGAATAGTCTGGATGCCCTCCTCCCTCAAAGCCGAGGTCGCAGATGCTTTCGCACTGCGTGCCGAAGAGGCAGGACTCGATGCCAAAGATTTTTTAAATATGATTGCAGATGAAACAAACGCCACCACAGAAGAAGAGGTTATGGAATATATAACAAGTAAAAATCACCCGGCTGTCAGTATGGCTGCAATGTTTTAATTGATGATATTAATGCGAATAGTTTACCAAAGTAAACATATTAAGGAATAAGAACATGGCATTGACAGGACTTGATATTTTCAAACTTTTACCGAAATCAAACTGTAAAAAATGCGGTATGCCGACGTGTCTGGCATTTGCAATGCAGCTTGCCCAGAAACGTGCCGAGCTTAGCAGTTGTCCCTGCGTTTCCGAAGAAGCGAAGCAGGCTTTAGAAGCCGCTGCGGCGCCTCCGGTCAGGCTTATAAAGTTCGGTGCCGGTGCAGGCCAGGTACAGATCGGCCAGGAAACAGTCCTGTTCAGGCATGAAGAAAAGTTCCACAATCCGTCAGTTCTGGCAGCGACGGTCTCTGACGGCCTGTCAGATGACGAACTGGCCAAACGGATCGCGGCTGTCAACGCGTTGCAGTTCGAACGTGTTGGTGCTAAGATAGGTGCAACTGCTGTAGCTGTAACCAATGAAAGTGGTTCCGCTGAAAAATTCGCCGCTGTTGCCGCCAAAGTGGCTGACAACGTAAAGCTTGCGATGGTACTCTGCTCGGATTCACCCGAAGCAGTCAGTGCCGCTCTGGCCAAAACTGCACAGTTTGTTCCGTTGATCGCTTCAGCAAATGAAACCAATGCCGATCAGATGGCCGCTCTTGCCAAAGCGAACAAATGTCCGCTCGTTGCGAAAGCGTCCACTCTCGATGCACTTGCCGACCTGACAGAAAAGATCAAGGCCATAGGCGTTGAGGACATCGTTATAAACCTTGATTGCCAAACGCTGCGAGAGCAGTTATACGGACTGACAAGGATCAGGGTACTCGCTTTGAAGAAGGCGTTCAGGTCGCTCGGTTACCCGACTATGTCAGTAGTCGCCACGGGAACTGCCGATAAACAGGTCGCTGCGGCAACGAGTCTGGTCTGTAAATTCGCCGGAATTGTCGTCATCGAAACCGTCGAACCATCCGCCTTTTTACCTCTGCTGACTACTATAATGAACATTTACAGCGATCCCCAAAAGCCTGTCCAGGTAGAACCGAAACTATACTCTATCGGTGATACCAACGCCAACTCACCTGTACTGTTCACAACGAACTTCTCGCTGACATATTACACGGTCGAATCCGATGTTGAGGCCAGCAGGGTCCCGGCCCACATACTCGTCGTCGACACCGAGGGAACAAGCGTTTTGACCGCGTACTCAGGAGACAAGCTCAATGAAAAAGCTGTCGCCGACGCAATAAAAAAATTCAACGTCGAAGATATTGTTTCACATAGAAAACTTATCCTCCCCGGCTACGTTGCTGTTATGAGTGGCAAACTTGAGGAAGCTACAGGCTGGGAGGTCATGGTTGGACCCAGAGAATCGTCTATGATCCCGAAATATCTGCAGGAAGTCTGGAGTAACGGTGGTAATTGATACCAAAAAATGCAGGATAACTTTTGAGCCGAGCGGTCTGAAAACAACGGTTAAGGCCGGCACAACTCTACTCGACGCAGCCAACAAGGTTGGTATCTATCTGACCTGTATCTGCGGCGGTGACGGTTATTGCGGAAAATGTAAGCTGATCGTAGATAATGGGCAGTTCAAAAATCTTCCAAACACATTGCTTACTCCCGACGAAGTTGCCAACAATATGGTACTGGCCTGTCAGACAAAGGTACTGTCAGACATGATCACAACTGTGCCTAAATGGCATGACCTCCAGGCCGGTCGTATCCTCATCAATAGCGACATGCATCAATTTAGCCAGACAAGTGCCGCCGACTCTGATCCGGACCTAAGACCTGATCCTCTGGTAAACAAGATTTATCTTGAAATGACCAAGCCTACGATTAATGACCATACTGCCGATCACGAGAGGCTGTATCTTGCTATCCGTCAGCACATCGATGCCGACAACATCCAGACCGGACTGCGCACTTTGCAAAAACTGCCAGCTGTCATGCGGAAGGGCGATTATTGTGTGACAACTACAATCGGTCACAGAGGCGGTACTACCGAAGTCATTGATGTCGAACTCGGCGACAAGTGCAAAAATAACTACGCTGTAGCAATAGACCTCGGCACGACAACAGTTGTTGCCCACCTGGTGGATATATCCACCGCTACTACACTGGACAAAGAGGCAACTTATAACAGCCAGATCAACTTTGGCGAGGACTATATCCGCCGTATCATTTATGCCGAACAGAACAACGCTTTCGATCAGCTCCAGAGTCGCATCGCAAACGATGTAAACGATCTCATCGTAACATTGGCTGTCAGAAATCGTATCGATCTCAAGGATATAAACGCATGTGTCTGTTCAGGCAACACGGCAATGACACATTTCCTCCTCAATCTCGACCCGACAGGCATCAGACGCGAGCCTTACGTTGCCACTGCCGATTTCGTCCCGCCGATAAGGGCTGCAGAAGCAGGAATACATATCAACAAAAGGGGCCTCCTATACTGCCTGCCAAGTGTCGCCGCCTACGTGGGCGGAGATATTGTTGCAGGAGTCCTGTCAACAGGCATATACAAAGCAGAAGGAATCACTCTGCTTGTTGATATCGGCACCAACGGAGAAGTCGTTCTCGGCAATAAGGACTGGCTGATTTGCGCTTCCAGTTCTGCTGGCCCGGCGTTTGAAGGCAGCGGCGTTAAGCAGGGGATGCGCGCAAGCGCAGGCGCCATCGAAAAACTTCGGATTACAGAAGATGGTTCCATCGAGAGCAAAACAATAGGCGATACATCGCCGATAGGCATATGCGGTTCAGGTCTTCTCGATACACTCGCGCAGTTAGCCGAACATCAGATCATGGACAGAACCGGGCGATTCATAATAAACTCAGATAGTAAGATCATTGATGGCGATCAGGGCAAACAGTTCCAACTTGTCCCTTCCCGTAACGGCCACGGAGAAATTGCGATCACCCAAACGGATATAAACAACCTCATCCGTTCAAAAGCCGGTGTCTTTGCCTCAATACGTGTCCTGATGTCCTCTACTCAGATAAGCACGGATGACCTTGATGCTGTTTATCTGGCAGGGGGGTTTGGCAATTACATGAATGTAAAAAACGCCATAAAGATCGGAATGCTCCCGGATGTACCTGAAGAAAAGGTACATTTCGTAGGCAACACTTCGATGGCAGGCGCCAAAACCGTCCTGATGAGCAGAAAGGCTTTGGATACCGCAGAAATGATCGCCTCCAATATGACATATTTCGATCTGATGAGCTATCCCGGATATATGGAGGAATTCATACGGGCAAGCTTTTTGCCGCATACCGATATGGCTTTGTTTCCATCGGTATACCCCAACGACAAACCAACTGTTAGTAAGGAACCAAAATGAAAGCAACTATTGCAGTTAGCGGAAAGGGTGGTACAGGCAAGACCACTATCTCTGCGATCATCATTAGGGAACTTATCGCCAGGTCCGCAAAAGCCGTCCTTGCAGTCGATGCGGACCCCAACGCCTGTCTTGCTCTTACGCTTGGTGTTGACACATACGGAACCGTCTCAAGTCTTCGTGAAGATGCAAAAACCAAGGACCCGACCAACGCGGGCATCGACAGGCTGACATCATTCGAATACGGACTACAGCAGGTACTCACAGAAGCAAAAGGCTTTGATCTGGTTACAATGGGACAGCCAGAAGGGCCAAGCTGTTATTGCGCAGCCAACAATCTTCTTCGCAAATACCTTGACAAACTCTGCGACCAATATGATTTCGTGGTTCTCGACAACGAAGCAGGCATGGAGCATCTTTCACGCCGGACAACAAACAATATCGATCTGCTCTTAATCATAGCCGAACCTACACCGATAGGGCAGGTCACAGCAAAAAGAATATACGGACTGACAAGATCACTGCCGATTACAATAAAGCAAACCGGTGTAATCTGGAACAAAGCGGAAACGACCATAGATGTAGACGGGATTAAAAATTTTGGCTCTGTACCATTCGATCAAAACCTTGTCGATATGATGATGCAGAGTAAAAGTGTTTTGGATATAGCCGCGGACAGTCCCGCGATTGCTGCCGTCAGGCAGATACTGAATATGACATTAACCGAGTAATTATTTAAAAATTTAACCAGGAATCAGGAGATTGAAAATGCCAGTACCTGAAATTGCACAAAGCTTTGTTGGCTCTGTAAACCGTGTTACCTTGGGAGCTTTACCGGAAAATGGCGGTACACGTACCTCTACCATAACAATCGGCGGCGCCAAAAATGTCGTTTACGCTGGATCATTCTCTGATGCCGGAGAAAAACCCGTTGTAGCCATGGACGTTCTTGATACGGCCCCGCTGGATTGGCCGGACGAACTGGCCAAGGTATATAAAGACTTGTGGGAAAGCCCTGAACAATGGGCCGCCAAATGTGTTGAGGAATATGGTGCTGACATGATATGCCTCAAGTTCGATGGCATACATCCCGATAAAGGCGATAAATCGCCAGCCGACGCTGTAAAGACAACGCAGGATGTTCTTAAAACTGTTGGTGTTCCGCTTGTCCTCTGGGGTTGCGGCAACAACGATAAAGACAACAAGGTTATGCCCGAAGTCAGTCAGGCCGCAAAGGGCGAAAACTGCCTCATTGGAACCGTAGAAGAAGACAACTACAAATCCCTTACCGCAATCGCTCTTGCCGACAACCACCACCTTATAACCGGCGCGCCTCTGGACATTAATATCGCCAAGCAGATAAATATTCTGGTCTCGGACATGGGCTTCCCAACTGAAAAGATCGTTACGTTCCAGTCAACCGGAGCACTAGGATATGGTATTGAATACGCCTATTCTATCGGCGAAAGACAACGCCTCGCGACTCTCTCAGGTGACAAGATGATGTCGATGCCCGTTATCTGCGATGTCGGATACGAATCATGGCGGGTCAAAGAAGCAAAACTGAATGATATCCCGTCCTGGGGCGATCCAGCTGACCGCGGCCCAATGTGGGAAGCTACAACAGCCATCTGCCTCCTTCAGGCAGGCGCAGATATTATCAGAATGAGACACCCGCGAGCTGTAGCGATGGTCAAAAATTATATAGATCAGATCTGGCAATAACGAAAAAGAAAATTTACATATTAGAAAGGTGTAAACAATGATATTGATAGGAGAACGTATCAACGGCATGTTTTTGGATGTCAAAAACGCTATTGCTGAAAAGAACGAAAAGGTCGTTCAGGACCTTGCGATAAAACAGACCAATGCTGGCGCTTCCTATCTGGACATCAACGTGGGTACCGCTGCCGCCGATCAGGAAGGAACAATGCAGTGGCTTATCGAAACGATCCAGAAAGTCTGTCAGACTCCTTTGTCTCTTGATTCGCAAAAACCAGCCGTCATAGCCGCAGGAATAAAAGTTCTAAATGGCGAAAACGGCGGAATCCTGAATTCTACACCTTTGAACAAGAAATCCGATGAAGAGGTACTTGACAAGTATCTCGATATGGCTGATCAGGCCGGTCCCAAGGTCGGGGTAATTGCACTGACAATGGACAAAAATGGTGTCCCGCAGGACACTGATACACGAGTTGCCATCGCTGCTGAGATAGTGCAAAAAGCGATGGAAAGAGGTTTCGATACCCAAAGATTGTTCATTGACCCGATCGTTTTGCCGGTTAAGGTTCCTAACGCCCAGGCTCAGCCCGGCAACATCCTCGCCGCGATGGAGCAGATCAGGTATCTTTCCGAACCGGCCCCGCACATGACAATAGGCTTATCAAATCTTTCACAGGGAACAAATGAAAGATCGCTGATAAACAGGATATTCCTTGCGATGGCAATATCAAGGGGACTCGATTCAGCCATCGTGGAAGTTTTTGATGAGCAACTGATGAACGTAGTCGCCACCTCTGAAATGCTCATGAACAGGCAGATATATTCGGATAGCTTCCTAAAAGTTTATTAGAAAGCAGATATGTGTTTCCTATAAACAATTTGCTGGATCGATATTGAGTTTTTTTCTGGCTGTCACAATAAAAAGTCTTACAATACCTTGCATGTTGATGTATAATAACCAGTGTATCAAGCAGGTGGTTGAACCAAAATAGCCGTGACCAATAGTCTTTTCGTTGAGAAACGGTTGTTTTTGTTCATTCTGTTCTTCACAGGAAGCAGGTATATTGTGAGAAGGAAATTTCTGGATTGAATCATGGCTGTACGGGCAAAAGCACATATTTTTCTGGTGGATGACGATCCTGCGATACTCAAGTCAACTTCGCTGATACTTGAGTCATCACAGTATGAGTGTACCTGCTTCATCGATGCCGAAAGCTGCCTTGCATCGTTCTGTCCGAGAAGTTGTGACCTTTTTGTAACGGACGTTCAGATGCCCGGACGAAGCGGGATCGAATTGCTCCAGCATATAAAAAAAGTTGCGCCATGGATTCCCGTCATTGTCTTTACCAGCTATGCGGACATTCCGCTGGCTGTGGAAGCTCTTAAAAAAGGCGCTTTTGATTTTATTGAAAAACCTCTCGATGTAGATAGCTTTCTTGAGATGGTCGACCTTGCCGTCAGGCAAAAGGAATATGATAATTCCGCCATCGGCAAACCGCTGACCAAAACGGAGGTTATCGTTCTAAAACTTATTCTTAAAGGAATGAGCAATCGGGGGATCGCTTTTACTCTCAAACGTTCGGAACGCACAATAGAGGTTCATCGAAGTCACATAATGACCAAGTTGAATGTTGATAATGTTGTCGATCTGGTCAAGAGAGCTTCTTCGATGGGTTTTGATACTCCAAGGTAGAATCTCCGCAAGGATAACACCCAACCCCTTTTCAAAATTGCACGATCAGTAGCTATATCTCCCATCCGTTTTCGTCAGATATGCTGATGTCATTGATTGCACACTCGCCCAAAATATCCAAACTTAAGTACTTCCCACATGCCATAAACCTTTAATATTTCAGTAATTACGTGAATCCCACAATGGCTCCTGAGTTGGAAAAAACTGTATAATAAGGTAATACAGATAGCCGAATAATCATCCTAATCGAAAGGAGAGAATTATGGTTGTACTGATAGGAATCGCAGCACTTGTTGCCACCGTAGCTTTAGGAGCTTGTTGCAAAAGTCGAAGCTGGCTTGTCTATTTCGACAGTCTGGCCGGAGTCGAAACCGGGTCCCTTGAAGCGCCCGCTCCTGCAAGTGAGGATATTGAGTACCACGAAGTAGTCGCAGAAGCGGTCGCTCACAATGTCGCACTGTAATCCTCGAGCAGCAGAAAATTAAATAACAACAAAGTGACGAATCGCGTTACTGTAACCGTAGGGTTGTTCAAATACAATCCTTACAAGGAGAAGCGTATAAATGGGACGTTTGGCATCTTTGCAGAAAAAAAGCAAACACAGCAATTTGAAATTATTATATAATCGCATCTCCCCAAGTCAGCCGCCTATACTTGACCCGACCGTAATGAAGGACTGGCAGATTGCTGAAGCGGCTGAGGAATATATCAAACCGATAAATCTCCTCGCTCAGGAGATAGGTCTCCGTCAGGATGAGATTATTCCGATGGGCAAACAGCTTGCCAAGGTCGATTATGTCAGTGCAATGAAAAGGCTTGCCAGCAAAACATCGACAGCAAAATATATCGATGTGACTGCAATAACCCCAACACCCTTGGGCGAAGGAAAGACAACCACCGTCATAGGCCTTATTGAGGGCCTTGGCAAACTTGGCAAAAGAGTCACAGGGGCCATCAGACAGCCCAGTGGCGGCCCCACATTCAACGTCAAAGGTTCTGCCGCAGGCGGAGGTCTGGCCCAGTGCATACCGCTTGTACCGTTCTCGGTCCGTTTCACAGGCGATATTGATTCTATCACCAACGCTCACAATCTTGCGATGGTTGCCCTTACCGCCAGGATGCAGCATGAAAGAAACTACGACGATGATCGTCTTGCAAAAAGCGGTCTCAAAAGGCTTGACATTGACCCGGATCGAATTCAGCAGAAATGGATCATGGATTTCTGTGCTCAGTCCCTTCGTAATATCAGGATCGGAATGGGTGGGAAAATGGACGGATTTGAAATGGATTCAGGTTTTGCGATTTCCGTTTCAAGTGAATTGATGGCTATTCTATCGGTTTCAAGCGATCTTAAGGACATGCGGCAGAGAATCGCGAAGATCGTAATGGCCTATGATAAACAGGGTAATGAAGTCACAACTGCCGATCTGGAAGTTGACGGCGCAATGACCGCGTGGATGGTCGACACACTCAATCCAAGTCTCGTACAAACAATCGAAGGCCAGCCCGTTTTTGTACATGCCGGCCCATTCGCAAATATCGCGATCGGTCAAAGTTCAATCATCGCCGACCGGCTCGCTTCGAAATTGTCAGACTACCACGTCACCGAAAGCGGCTTTGGAGCGGATATCGGCTTTGAGAAATTCTGGAACCTCAAGTGCCGCAGGTCAGGCCTGAAACCTGATGCTGTTGTTCTTGTCGCAACTGTTCGTGCGCTCAAGATGCACGGTGGCGGATCGGCAGTAAAACCAGGCCAGCCTCTGCAAAAAGAATATACCCAGGAGAACCTTGAGCTGCTGGAAAAAGGTTGCGATAACCTCATCGCCCATATCGAGATCGTTAAGAAAAGCGGAGTACAGCCCGTCGTATGCATCAACGGTTTTTATACTGACACAGATGCCGAAATCGAATTGATTCGTAGAGTCGCAAAAGCCAATGGTGCCCTTGTCGCACTTTCACAGCATTGGTTAAAAGGCGGCGAAGGCGCGATCGAACTTGCTCAAGCAGTAATGCTGGCCTGCGACCATGAAAATAATTTCAAGTTCCTATACGATCAGGATGTCCCGATCTCAAAGAAGATCGAACTGCTGGCAACTGAAGTATATGGTGCAAGCGGAGTCGACTATGAACCTTTGGCGCTGAAAAAGCTAAAAGAAATGGAAGCGTCCAATGGTCTACTTTCAAACATGGATATATGCATGGTCAAAACACACCTGAGCTTGTCACATGATCCCGATCTGAAAGGCCGGCCCAAAGACTGGAAACTTCCAATTCGTGATTTTCTCATTTATAAAGGAGCGGGCTTTATAGTGCCAATTGCAGGCCAGATAAAACTAATGCCCGGAACCGCTTCAAATCCGGCGTTTCGTGGCATAGATGTAGATGTCGAAACCGGCAAAGTAACCGGGATGTTCTAGGGTTGGAACAGGTCGTCGGCGAGTTTCTGAGCCGTTGTTGTTTTCCAATCCTTTGTTATAGTTGCCGAGTCTGATTTTGCAAGACGGTTGAGTCTGGATAGTAGGTGCGCATCGTACACAATCCTGAACTCGACAGAGTCGGTTTCATTTTTTTGATGACAAGCATTAATTACCTTGCATATATTATTGATTTGCTCGCTGTCGATACCATGCTTGATCAGGATCTTTCTTGTCAGCGGATTCTGACTGTCGCCTGTGTCGTCCTGTGCGTCTTGACAAACCGGCAGACTGTTTATCCCGCTAAGGATAGCGGCAGCCTTGACAACGAGAGGATCTCCGCCTTCCTGGGCCTGTATATTCGTTGCATAGCTCAATACATCAAGACTCGATGCAATAACTTCATGCGAATCGCCAGCCAGTTCTCGCAGTTCCTCAATAAGCTTATTGCACATTATATTGCTTTGGGCACCTGCGAGCTGTCCGAGGCATTCTTTGGCACGTTTGCACCATTTTGCGCAACCAAGATCGAGCTTCGGATTTGTGATCACCTGTTTGCATTTTGGGCACTTTACCTGAGGCTCATCTTTCCAGAACTCGATAGAGTAGCCGCACTGAGGACAATTGACCTCAAAGATGTCATCAAGTTTCCAAAACCGCTGGTCCTGCCCTGGACACCTCGCCATGACTATCGCTCCTTACTGTACCAAATTGCGAATTTATTTTAACATCGTTACGCTATATTATCATGTAAATCAGTTAATGACAACAACCAGTTTTCATAAAACAGACATATCTGAATTTCGCTGAAGATAGCGTAATACATTTGATCGGAGAACTTATTCTCCATGGCTTGCCTTGGTGATTAATGGCATACTCTGATCGGTAGTTTTAGAAATTCTGAAGAAGGAATTCCGATTAGTTACTCAGAAATGACATGAAATTCTATGGCCAAAAAAGGATAGCGAATGAAAGATAAAGTGATAGATTTTGAAAGCGAACTGGAAGATATAAAAATGGAATTAGATAATTTTCAACAGGAAAAAGAACGCGTTCGAGCCATCATTGGCAAAATTGGGGGAGTTCCAACTTTTCATACGAAAATTGTCAATACTACTTTTATTCTGCTGATAGTTGGTTCACTGATTGTTTCTATGTTTGGCAAAGGCGGAGAGTTTCGGATGATAATGATTGAGTTCGCTACACTGGCGCTATCGATCAAGATCATTTACATGATGCACTGTCAGTCCCGTGTCAATCACTTTCAGGTATGGATGCAGTCATCGATTGAGTGGAGGATCAATGAGATCATGAAAATGATCATGAAAATTGATAATAAAGTCTAAATGCAAAACAACTGACTTACTTGCCGATATGTCATCACAAGGAATACGCAAAACTGACGTGTCTTACGCAAAAATCCATCCGGTGTCGAAATCTGATGATTTTCTTAGCTTAGGTAAGTCAGATTTGCTCTTTACAAAGTGAAAATTGATTGGGCTGAGATGAAAAAACTCAGACTGACTGGTGCTTTTACGAGGATTTTCTCTGTCAGCGCAGACATTCTCTGGAGTGCTCTGAGACATGAGCAACTTTCAGGTTTATGCAACCCGGCGGTAGACATGATGCAAACCGCCGAGGACGGATTTGCTGACGATCCTGCCTTCGCTCTGAATTGGACGATGAACGGGAGCATCTTTCTCAAGTGACATATGCGTACGGCTGACGTTGTAATAATTGTTGATATAGTCGTCCAGCACTGACCGCAGATGTTTTTCATTTAGGATAATCATATGATCCAAACACTCTCGCCGTAACGTCCCGTTCACAAACAGGATTTTGCCATGGGCTTCGCGGAGCAGTCGGAGTGTCCTTCAGGCCGAATCGTTTGATGGTTTGTTTGAACTCTTTGCTGAAGATTTTGTCATTGTCTCTGATGACATACTTGGTCGTTTCGTCGAAAGCAAAGGTTTCACGCAGTTGCTGAATGGCCCACTCCGCATGCGGTTTGGAACTGACGCCGAAGCGCAGGATTTTACGCCGGTCATGCGAGATTGCGACAAAGACATAGATGGCTTTGAAGAAAACTGTATGCACGACCATAAAGTCAATGCCGACGATATGTTTGGCATGATTTTTTAAGAAGGTCCGCCACCTCTGTCTTTGATCGGGATCGGCTTTGGATTTTCGCATATACTTGGCGACTGTGTTATCACAGACAGAATATCCGAGTTTAGCCAGTTCCCCCTGAATGCGTTGAGCGGACCACGTTGGGTTTTCCGTTTGAATCTTTCTGATAAGCTTGATCAATTCCCAGTCAATGTTTGGTCTACCGATCTTGCGGGATTTCCATCGCCAATACAGTTTGAAACTTTTTCGATGCCAGCGGATCACTGTTTCGGGCTTTACAACGATCAGTGCGGATTTCCAGTTATTCCAAATCCTTGACAGCCACACCCAGAAGATACGGTCAGCATTTTTGAGTTCAGGTCGTTTGATGCTGCGTTGCTGGACTATCAGTTGCTGACGAAGAGCGAGGTTTTCAAGAATTATATCCTGCCTGCTTATGAACAGGAGCTTGAGTATTTCCAGAATGAGCTTGCAAATCATTTTCAAGTTGTTTTCTCCCAAATATTCCTGTAGAATCAGTACTCAACAGTTTATCCAGAGAGATTACATAAGTCATTGAAATAAAAAAAGTTCGAATTTTTGAGTAAG
>DAOWHR010000067.1 GCA_030641315.1 Anaerohalosphaeraceae bacterium
CGTCGGAACCTTATTAAAACAGCCCCAAGGATGGATTGTTCAGCCGGACGGAACTGCCTTTGTCGAGCCAATTAGTGTTGACGATGTTGGCGCCAAGGGCGCCAGGCAAAAAGATAAGGTGGTGGTTGAAATACTCTCCTATCCGACAACAGAATATCTGGCACGTGGTGTAATTATTGAGGTGCTCGGAAAGGCAGGGCGGTATGACAGCGAGATACGCTCGGTACTCCACCAGTTTCATCTGCCGACGGAATTCGATGATGACTGCTTAGGGCAGTCTCGTAAGGCAGCGGCCGAATTTAATCCTGACCGTCTGGGCCAAAGAGAAGATATAACCGAAAAAGTGATTATCACGATTGACCCGCCGGACGCAAAGGATTTTGACGATGCGATAAGCCTGGAGAAAGATGCCGACGGCAACTGGGTGCTTGGCGTTCACATTGCCGATGTCAGTACGTTTATTCCGATGGATTCGGCGCTCGACATCGAGGCGAAGGAGCGAGGCAACAGCATTTATCTGCCAGGCAAGGTTATCCCTATGCTTCCTGAGATACTGAGTAACGGGATATGTTCGCTTCAGCCGGGGCAGAAACGGCTGGCAAAGAGCGCTTATATAACATACGACGAACAGGGCAATATTCTCGGTACGACATTCGAGAACAGCATTATCTGTTCAAGCGCCAGGCTGACGTACGAAGATGCGGATAATATACTCAAGGGTGATACCGGGTCGTTCGATAGTGAAATAGTGACTCTTGTCAAGAATATGGATAAGCTGGCACGGGCGATCGAGAAACGCAGGTTCAAAAAGGGGATGCTTCATCTCGATCTGCCTGAGACGGAGCTTGTGTTTGACGAGGACGGCAATGTTATCGATGCCCATCCCGCTGACGACTGCTATCCGCATACCATTATCGAAATGTTCATGGTCGAAGCCAACGAAGCGGTTGCGTCTCTTCTGGACCGTTTCAACGTTCCGTTCATGCGGCGGATACATCCTGATCCTGAGCCTGCGAAGTCAAAGGAGATGGGTCGATTTGTCAAGATATGCGGTTTTAAGCTTCCGCGTAAGATGGACAGATTTGCGCTGCAGGACATACTTAAAACGGCTAAGGGAACGAGCTATTCATACGCGATCAACACACATGTTCTTCGCTCTTTGCAGCGTGCGGAATACTCGCCGATGCACATCGGGCATTTCGCTCTTGCTTCGACACATTACTGTCACTTTACAAGTCCGATCAGACGATACGCCGATCTTATGGTGCACAGGCTTTTGCAGTGCTATGTTACGGGTAAACTGAAGATGATCGGGCTTGAGGAAGTTATCCCTGATTCGGTTCTTTCTGAGATAGGGACCAATATTACCGCTGCCGAGCAAAAGGCCGCTGAAGCGGAGCGTGAGCTTAAGACGGTATTGCTGCTTGAGATGTTGAGCAGCCGTATCGGCGAAGAACTTAACTGCGTGGTATCGGGGCTGACGAGTTTTGGCGTTTTCGTCCAGTGCATTAAATTCGGGGTTGAAGGTCTTATAGAGTTTGACGATCTTGGGGTCGATCATTGGAAGTTCGATGAACACAGCCAGGCAGTTGTGGGTAAAAATTCCGGCAAAACAGTTCATCTGGGCCAGGAGATGACAGTTAAGATCGTTTCGGTCAATATACCTGCAAGACGGCTGGAACTTGTTCCATCGGAGCCTCTTGTAACATCCAGGCACCGGATCAAAGAGGTCAGAAGCAGACGAAAAACAGCCAAAAAGCAGAATTCCAGGAAATCCCGTTCACGAAAACGCAGATAAACTTCAAAATTCATGGCAGAATATTTTCTTGCAAAACCAGATGGAATTGGGTAGTATATTTACCTGTAATCCTGAGATGCAACAGAGAGAGGATTCTTTTGTAATTTAACGGCCTGGAAAATAAGCCTGTCACTGGCCATATGTTATTATTTTGCCATAAGGAGATAGTTATGAAAAGCAAATCTATTTTGTTAATCATCTCAACAGTTTTATTTTTTTCTTTACAGGCATTTGGTGGTAGTTTGGAACCATCTGCTCCTCCCGGTTCTACGATGAAGACGTTGGATGAGGTCGAGCCAAGGATACCGATTCAGTCGCTGTCAGGTGATAGCAATCATGTATATGTCATCAACAGCAGCGGTTCATATTATCTGACCGGTAATGTAACTACATTTAAAGGTGGAATAAGAGTTAATGCTGACGATGTAACTATCGACCTGATGGGCTTTACGCTCAAAGGTCAGGGTATTGGTAACGGTATTTATATTG
The DNA here is from genome assembly GCA_030641315.1 of Anaerohalosphaeraceae bacterium. Taxonomy (GTDB): domain Bacteria; phylum Planctomycetota; class Phycisphaerae; order Sedimentisphaerales; family Anaerohalosphaeraceae; genus DAOWHR01. The sequence continues at coordinate 2,288 of DAOWHR010000067.1, forward strand.
ACACAAAAAAAAACATAGAAATCCGCAACGGAACGATTCGCAGCTTTAGTTCTGGTATTGTTTCCTGGGGTGGTAGTGCAAGACTCTATCGCATTATTAATGTTCAGATAACTAGCAACCTTTTCTATGGTATTTATATTTATGGCAATGGACATCTGGTCAAGGACTGTACAGTAAGTGACAATGGAACTTCTTCCAGCAGCGATGTCTATGGTATTCATGTTGGTCACCGCTGCACGATAACAGGCAATACGGTTTTCAATAACGGAGCGTCGGCCGAAGGAAACGGCATCTACGGTATTGATGTTGGTGAAAATTGCACAGTAATTGGCAATACAGTTTCCGACAACGGGGCATCGGCGGAAGGCCGTTACGTCTACGGCATCTATGCCGGCGCATATTGCAAGATGACAGGCAACACCGTCTCTCGCAATGGACAAGGTGCTTTACATGCCAAGACAGGTTTATATGCCAATCAGCAGAGTGAGATTACTGGCAATACCATCATTCTGAATGGTTATGGTCTTAGAATATCTGGGTCAGGCACATATATTTCCGGCAACATCGTCAAGGGCAATACCGACAATTATCTTATAGCA
>DAOWHR010000242.1 GCA_030641315.1 Anaerohalosphaeraceae bacterium
ATATGGGCAAAAGAAAAAACACACTATCCCATGAATTCGCTTTTCAATCATGAACCCAAGAAAACAACCACTGGCGAAGATAAGGATGTCTTCAGAAAATACCTCTACATGAACATGTCGCGCGGAACCGGCTTCATCGAGCTTTACATTAAAACATTTAAGCTCTCTGACAGCGATTGGGATGTGCTAAGCGAAGGACTCCACTGGGCACATGTTGTTTTTCCTACTTTCAAACGTTCCCGAATGCACGGCGGTGATCCGAAGCAGGGACAGATTTATGGTTTTACAGCCTGGACCGACCGGCAGGGATATGTGAGCATTCACAATCCATCAGATGAAGCACAAGTCTATAGCTTCACTTTGGATCGCGCGTTTGGTCTTATGCCCGATAGCGGCACGTTCAATCTATCCTCGCCAATGGCCGATTCCTTAACCGGTTTGAAAAAGCGATACAGTTGTGGCGATTCGATCAGTGTTACCCTTGCACCTAAAGAGATAAGAATACTGAACTTCGATAAAAAGATAAGGGACTGGAATGCACTCAGGGACCTTCAATAAAATCTGTTAACTGCTGGTTTAAATTATAGCATCAATGGCCTGATGCTTGACTTGGGCAAACTTCATGATCGTTTCTGGATTTGTTCGCCATGTACTTTCAGTATTTTATCATGACGGGCGTTCCTTGTGAATGGGAGCGGTGTGGCCCCTTGTCAAGTTTCTGTCATCTGTATTACCACCTCGCTTGGTCGTGATCATCATGTATTTCATGTCGGCGTTATTGGCGGTCTTTGTCTATTTGACATTACACCTACACCCCACATCCATCTATCCTGCCTCGAAATCTGTGAACGGCTACCCGCTAGCTGGGAAGTCTTCGTAGTCTGTTATTGGTGCAAGGCAAGTTGGTTTTATTGAGTGGGACGACACCTGAAACAGCTTTGCTGGCAAAAGCTGCATTTGGCACGATTTAAAAATAATAATAATTTTGTTAATGAAACCGTGTTTTGCGCAATTGCTATATAGACTGATATAAAAGGTATTGCGGAAAAGTGCGAAATAGGTGTGTATTGGGCACTGGTGGTCTTGAGTCTATTCGTACAGATGTGCCTGATTCACGGATTGCGAGGTTTGAGTATTGGCAGGGATGCAGGTTCGATTCTACTATGTGTATAGTTAAAGTTTTTTATTTTACGAATGGTAATGATTGTTAAAAAGATGTTCATTAATGAAGGGAGGTTTCTTTTAGAGAACATTTGGTAATGCTTTGGTTGAGTAATTATTATTGTTAGTTATGTTAGGTTAATTTTTTTTTGGAGGTCACGATGATTAGTAAGAAAATGTTATTGAGTCTGGTTGTGTTAGTGTTGTGTGTGCCGATGTTAAGTGCTGATGTTGTCTTAGATGAAGATTTTGACGGCCAGGCTCCGGGTACCTGGGTTAATAGTGCCTGGGACGGGACATCAGATAAATACGAGGTTGTTGCTGATACCGGCGATATTTTCGGCGCAGGAACCGATAACCAGGTGTTGAGATTGGCTCCGATGGGTGGAGTAAGCGGTTCCATTAATATACCAGATGCTGCTATTGTAACACTGAGTTTTGATTTTTATCATGTAGCTGCGGATGGTGGAACTCCTTTTGGAGCTATTCAGTTCCAGCCATACGGAACTTCGAAGTTATTTAAGTTTAAACTTCATGCTGGCAATATCAAAAAGGACAACGGTGTAATAGGCAGTTACGGTAATGCAGTGGTACATTTCGATCTGACGATTGATAATGTAGCGAATCTGGTTACGCTTGATGTTGATGGCGTTGAACTTGGCAGCTGGGCGACATACGCTGATGTAGATACCATGAATCGTTTTGCAGTTAGCTGTTTCGGTTCCAATACTGTTGCGGCAGATCCAATGTTCATTGAAAACCTGACTGTAGTGCCAGAGCCTGCAACACTTGCTCTGCTTGGTCTTGGTTACATTTGTACTATTAGACGTAAAAAGGCGTAGCGAGTGCCGTTTTGGGCTTTATTAACTCGGTTTAGATTATTTGCTGAATTGACGCGGTTAAATAACACGATAGGGTAATTGTGTTTTATTGTGTTTAATTGTTTTTTTGTCAGGAGACTTAAAATGAAAAAGTTGCTTATGTTTTTGCTGGTTGTTGTTTTTACGGGCGGTTTGTTTGCTGCCGATGGCGACCTGCTGTTTCAGGATGAATTTGATAGTCAGGAACCGGGTACATGGGTCCATGAGCAGTGGGCTGGAAGCGGTGGAGTTGTCGCGTTATACGAAGTCGTAGCCGATGCGGACGATATTTTCGGTAATGGGACCAGTAACCAGGTATTGAAGCTAAACCCTGTTGATGGTTTTGGAAATGGTGTCATATCTCTGCTGGAGCCTTATACTGAAACCGCAGCAACATTAAGTTTTGATTTCATCCAACCTGCCGAGGAGGGTACATCAGCTCTAACGATCACGCCAAAGGGCACCAGTAAGTTGTTTAAGTTAAAAATTCAGAACGGTACTATCATAGAGGGTAATACTGCTGTAATAGGAACTTATGGAACTGGTCTGGTACGTTTTGTTTTAACGATTGATATTGTAACGGATACGGTTACGCTTTTGGTCACGGGTGATGCTGCTCTTAATGAAGGACAGACGGGCATATGGCCGACAGCTGATCTTGACGCAACGATTATTAGTACGATTTCTGTGAGTCGTTACAGGATCAACACTGCCACTGATACACCTATGTACATTGAAAACTTAACTGTAACTGAAGGCTCAGAGCCGTACACTCCAAATAAGTGTACGAGTCCAGAACCTACAGGTGCATACCTTGTTGAGACCACATCTGACATTTCCTGGGCACCTCCGCAAGTTGTAATTCCTGACGGTTATACCCTTTATCTGCGTCCAAACGATCCGAACTTCCATGAGCCGGGTAACATCGTTAATGGCGAAAGTGTAACACCTGTTGAACCCAGAACAACTTACGCACTTGATACACTTGCTTTTAATACAACTTATTACTGGAGAGTGGATGTTGTTGTCGGTGCTGATCCAGCCATAGAAGGGTACGTATGGAATTTCACTACGCTTCCAGAGACACCTGTTGTTACCGTTGATCCTGTTTCGCAAACAGTTGAGGCAGGAACTGAGGTTACATTTAGTATAGACCATCAGAATGCAACATCGTTCCAGTGGTATCACGGTGACGATGCGATATCAGGTGCGACCGACGAGTCCCATGTGATCGCAAGTGTCCAGGAGTCAGATGAGGGTTTTTATACCTGCAAGGCAATTAACGGTGCTGGTGACAAAAAATCAGCAGCGGCACTGTTGATGACTGAGCGACTTGTCGCACGGTGGGAGTTTGAAGGTGATCTGACCGATACAGTCGATGGGTTGGCAGGTGTCGTGATCGATCCTAATGCCGCCAATACTTTACCTCCCGACATGGGTTACGAAACTGGTATTGTTGACGGTGGTCAGGCTTTACGGATCAATACCGATCTTGAAACTGCTGCTGTAGACGAAACCTGTGTTGAGATTCCCGGTACTGAAGAAACTTTCAAGTTCTACCTACAGGGCTTTACAACTAGTGCATGGCTCAATACTGCCGTGGGTGGTCGAAGCGACATCGTATCGAAGTACAGCGATGCAGCTGGTGAGGGATGGTCCCTTGCTAAATCCAACGGCGGTGGTCTTTTTGTAGTCGAGGAACTGCTTGGCACTGGCGGCGGCGGAGCTGTTGCTGATAGCGAATGGCACCAAGTCGTTGCTACTTATGACCCAGTGGCCCAAGAGGCAAAAGTCTATGTCGACGGCATGCTGGCGGCACAACGGACCGGTGTGGCAACGGCAGAGACGATTGGCTCAACGGTTAAGATCGGTGCATTGGACTATGATCTTGAAAATAACTCTATAGCAAACGAGTTTATCGGTCTGATCGATGATGTTAGGATCTACAGCTATGCGTTGGATTCAGTAACGATAGCCAAAGATTATACCGATGTTGCAGGCGGAACGATATGTGTTGATCGTGACGGTCTTGATTTTGACGTTGCTGGTCCTGAAGTTGACGAAGAAGGCAATCCCATACCTGACTGTATAGTCGATCTGTATGACTTTGCTGTGTTCGCAGCTGATTGGCTTAACTGCCGAATAGTTCCAACGTGTATTGTTCCATAAGGAACAATTGTAAAGAATTGTTAGCAGGATGACAAAGTGAGGGCTTGGAGTATTACTCCAGGCCCTCACAGTATTATTATACTGCTTCCGATTGAAAAGTTCCGTTTTTTAAATCCAAGAGCGGTAGTGTCAAGCACCGATACATTGCGTACTTCGCCGCCCCAGGTGCGTTTGAGACAAATCCCGTCAAGATACACATACGGGTAGTGGCCGTCGATCTTTCGGTTACGCCACTTTTCAATACGCTTATACATCTTCTGGTTGAGATCGCTTACG
>DAOWHR010000445.1 GCA_030641315.1 Anaerohalosphaeraceae bacterium
ATGTTTCATCATTGCTCGTTGAGAATTCGAGTTAAACATTATCGATGCTACCTGTCGTGCTCCATTGTATAGTATGAGTTGAGCCGAAGGTCAGGGTTTCACCGCCATTGGGACTTAGCACTGTAACCGTTTTCGGAATGGTTATCGTAAACACAGCATCGCTTTGATCGTTTATTTCCGAGTCGGCGGCATCTGTTACGCGTACGAGACAGTCGTCGGAATCGACCGAAGGAACGAGCCATTCGTACGAGTCGGTATTGGGCGTGCTTCCAATTATCGTTGTCCATGTTTCAGCATTGTTCGTTGAGTATTCGAGTTTAACATTATCGATGCTGCCCGTGGTGTCCCATTGTATAGTATGAGTTGATCCAACGGACAAAGTTTCGCCTCCGTTGGGAGAAGTAAGCAATAGTTCCGGCTCGGTTCCTGACCCTGCAACAGGAAGAGTTACCGATGGCAGGTCGTAGTACATAACCATTCTCCAACTTCCCTGAGTTGGAGCTATCGAGATGTTATATGCTGGCCCGGTTTCGTCCGGGACAAGGAAACTGAATATAAATACATCGCCTGCATCGAAATTACTGATGGATACACAGCCGCAGCCGACATCAAAACCTCCGGAACCGTCTGGCTGTACATCGAATCCTGCCAGTGACCAATTCTGACCTGTTGAAAAATCTTCGTTGTATGTGCCCCGGCTTACATTTAAATTGAAATTTGCGAAACCGCCGTTCCAGGTTTCCTCGTTCTCGCGCCAGACAACATGAACAATGTCACCAGGCTGGGCTGATGAAGTACCGTTCCACGGCATACCATTTATGGTTAAAAGTATTTCAGCATCGGCAGAAGCAGGCAATGTATCCGGAGTACATGGCGCGACATATGGTGGGAGGGTGCCAGCGTAGTCCGATACATGTGCCGCAATAAAAACCACATCGCTGACACTTATGACTCCATCGCCGCCCGAGACACCCTGTGCGTCAAGATCGGCTACATCGGCACATGGCATTATTGTTGCCGGCATCGAAGGCGCCACGCCTGGAACACCATAGTTATACAACACGTTCACTATAGCGGCAAGGTCACCAATAGATACGTTTCCATCGGGCGGTCCAACACCAGACAAACTGGTAACATCTCCGCGACATGCGCAGTCACCGACAGCAGGCTGAACAGCAAGACAAAGAACCAGACAAAGAAATGAATACTTGATAAAAGACGCCATCGTTCTACCTCCCTAAAAAAGTGTGATTAGGAATCAACTGATGACAATACTGAAGTGCCTCTGAGATGAATCCGCTTCACTGCCAACATCTCTGACATCTATGATATTGTTGTTACTAGGATAAAGTCAAGAATTATTTTGCAGAAAATTACTCTGTCGTTCTGGTATTTGACTGTCATTATTGTACAATGGAGCAGTAAATGATACATGGCAGTTGTTATCTTGATGATATGAGGGGTAATTATGGAACAAATCGACGGGCTAAAAAGAGAGCTTGGTTTGGCTGATGTGTTTGCGATAGCGGCTGGCGCTATGATCAGCTCGGGTTTGTTCGTTCTGCCTGCGATCGCTTACGCAAAGGCAGGACCTGCGGTGGTTTTGTCATATCTATTTGCTTCGATACTCGTGATCCCCAGCCTGCTGAGTAAGGCCGAGCTTGCAACGGCGATGCCTCGTGCGGGCGGGACATATTTTTTTATCGAACGAAGCCTGGGTTCTGTCTGGGGCTTGTTCAGCGGTTTGGCGAACTGGTTTTCGGTCGCATTGAAGAGCGCCTTTGCTGTTGTAGGCATGGCGATCCTGATCGATGTTATTGTGCAGATGGCAATGCCGGTCCAGCTTAGCCAATGGCACATGAAAGCGATAGCGAGTTTGTGCTGTGTGGTCTTTGCGGTTCTCAATATCGTCAGCGTTAAGCATACAGGAAAGCTTCAGATATTTCTGGTTGCGGCAATGTTCGTCATTCTCGGTTTGTTCGTTGCAGGTGGAGCAGGGTCGATAGAGGCTGTAAGATTCAACGGCTTTTTTGAAAAAGGCTGGGCGGCGGTGTTCGCTACTTCCGGGCTTGTGTTTATCAGCTTTGGTGGTTTGACCAAGGTGGCAAGCGTAGCCGAAGAGGTAAGGCACCCTGGCAGGAACCTGCCTTTGGGGATGATACTGGCGTGGTTTGTTGTGACGGCGTTTTATATTGCGGTTATCCTGATAACGGTCGGGGTAGTCAACGGCGAAGAACTTGCAGCAAGCGATATGCCTGTATCATTGGCGGCAAGCAAGTTTATGGGCACTTTCGGTTTTGCGGTCCTTGCACTGGCAGCGATCGCGGCATTTGTTACAACGGCAAACGGAGGGATACTTGCAGCTTCCCGCTATCCTATGGCGATGAGCAGGGACCAGTTGCTGCCGCCTGTATTGGCCAGGGTAAGCAGGCGATTCAAGACGCCCGTCACAAGCGTAATTCTTACAGGTGTTTTTATGATCGCTTCGATCATTCTGCTCGACATTGAAGTGCTGGTCAAGACCGCTTCGACGCTGATGATACTACTTTTC